>NZ_JBZVFJ010000011.1:0-41477 GCF_058402725.1 Fundidesulfovibrio sp.
CACAGCTCCCGAGAAGCGTCCGGCGGGCTCGCCGTGCCGCGTTTCTTGACGCTCCCCGGCAATTGGCTTAGGTCAGGCCGATTCCATTCTACCGATCTGTTTCGATCACGGAGTGAGCATTTGGCATCCCAAGACAAGCCCCGCCGCCGCGACTTCAAACTTCCCGTGAAGTCCGCCCACGTGGAGCGTTTCCACCCCCTGCTGGAGGCTCTGGCCAGCCGCGACGAACTCAACGAGGTGCTCAAGAACCGCGTGGCCAAGGCCTGCCAGCTCCTCGACGGCAACGTCCCGCTGTATCCCAACGATTTCGTCAAGACGCACGGCATCGGCGACACGGCCCAGGCCAACGAGGCCCTCGACGAGGAGGCCCTGGCCGCCCTGGAAGGCCCCGTGCGCCTGGCAGGGCGGATCGTGGCCCTGCGCTCCTTCGGCAAGGTGGCCTTCTTCCACATCCAGGACTCCACCGGCCGCATCCAGTGCTACGCCGCCCGCGAGGACATGGGCGAGGAACTCTACGCCGTCTTCAAGAAATTCGACATCGGCGACATCGTGGGCGTGGAGGGCAGGCTCTTTCGCACCAAGACCAACGAACTCACCTTGGGCTGCGTCCAGGCCAGACTGCTCACCAAGTCCATGCGCCCGCTGCCGGAGAAGTACCACGGCCTCAAGGACGTGGAGATCCGCTACCGCCAGCGCTACGTGGACCTTATCGTCACGCCGCGCACGGCCGAGATTTTCCGCACCCGCACGCGCATCGTCTCCGAGTTGCGCCGATTCCTGGACGAGCGCGGCTTCGTGGAAGTGGAAACGCCCATGATGCAGGCCATCCCGGGCGGGGCCACGGCTAAGCCGTTCCTCACCCACCACAACGCCCTGGACCTCCAGCTCTACATGCGCATCGCGCCCGAGCTCTACCTCAAGCGGCTCCTGGTGGGCGGCTTCGAGAAGGTCTACGAGGTGGGCCGCAACTTCCGCAACGAAGGCATCTCCACCCAGCACAACCCCGAGTTCACCATGTGCGAGTTCTACTGGGCCTACGCCCGGTTCGACGACCTCATGGACCTCACCGAGCGCCTCTTCGCCCGCCTGGCCGAGGCCGTGTGCGGCACGGCCAAGGTCACCTACCAGGGCCAGGAGATCGACCTCTCGGTGGGCGCGTGGAAGCGCGTGGACTTCTACGACTCGCTGGAGTCCATCGGCGGCGTGGCCCCGGAGATCTACCGCGACTACGAGGCCTGCAAGGCCCACGTGCTCAAGCACGGCGAGAAGGCGCTCAAGGGCGAGAAGCTGGGCAAGCTCCAGGCCAAGCTTTTCGACCTCTTCGTGGAGCCCAAGCTCATCCAGCCGCACTTCATCTACGGCTACCCCACGGACATCTCGCCTCTGTCGCGGCGCAACGAGGCCAACCCCGAGGTCACCGACCGTTTCGAGCTTTTCATCGCCGGGCGCGAGATGGCCAACGCCTTCTCGGAGCTCAACGACCCCGTGGACCAGCGCCTGCGCTTCGAGGAGCAGGTGGCCGAGAAGGCCGCCGGCGACGACGAGGCCCACTTCATGGACGAGGACTACGTGCGCGCCCTGGAATACGGCATGCCCCCGGCCGCCGGCCAGGGCATCGGCATCGACCGGCTGGTGATGCTGCTCACGGACTCGGCCTCCATCCGCGAGGTGATCCTCTTCCCGCTTCTGCGCCCCGAGGGGCTGCCCGGCGAATGAGGTTCGAGCTCACCATAGCAAGGCGCTACCTGCTTACCAAGCGGGAGAACTCCTTCATCTCGGTGATCTCCCTCTTCTCGGTGCTGGGCGTGGGTCTCGGGGTGGCGGCGCTCATCGTGACCATGGCGGTCATGAGCGGCTTCTCCACGGAGTTCCGCGACAAGCTCCTGGGGCTCTCCTCCCATGTGGTCGTAGGGGTGGCGGGCTCGACTGTTCGGAATTATCCCGCGCAGATGGAGAAGGTGGCGGCAGTGGAGGGCGTCACGGCCGTCACGCCCATCATCTATTCCGAAGTGATGCTGGCCAAGCAGGGCACGCCCAAGGGCGTGATCCTGCGCGGCATCGACCTTGCCTCCGCGCGCGGCGTGCTCACCGTGCACAAGGACATGGTGGACGGACGCCTGGAAGACCTGGAGCGCGCCGACGGCGCGCCGGGCATCGTGCTGGGCTCGGAGCTGGCCTCGCGCCTGGGCGTGAGCCTCGGCTCCACGGTGAACGTGCTCACGCCCAGCCTGCGCGGCTCGGCCGTGGGCTTCACGCCCAAGGTGAAGGTGTTCCAGGTGGTGGGCGTGTTCAAGACCCACATGTACGAGTACGATTCGTCCTCCGCCTTCGTCTCCCTGGCCGCGGCCCAGGAGATGCTGGGCTTCAAGGCCGACGCGGCCATGTACCTGGACGTGCGCCTCAAGGACCCCGACGCCGCCCCCCGCCTGGCCGAGCGCATCGTGGAGCGCCTGGGCGGCATGCCCGTCTACGCGCGCACCTGGATCGACATGAACGGCAACATCTTCGCCGCCCTGAAGCTCGAGCAGCTGGGGCTCTTCGTGGTGCTGCTCATGATCGTGCTGGTGGGCTCGTTCTCCATCGTCACGTCCCTGGTGCTTCTGGTGATGGAGAAGACGCGCGACATCGCCATCCTCATGTCCATGGGGGCCACGGCGGATTCCATCCGGCGCATCTTCCTCCTGCAGGGCTCCATCATCGGGGCCGTGGGCACGGCGCTGGGCCTGGTCCTGGGCGTCTGCACGGCCCTGGCGCTCAAGCGCTTCCAGTTCATCAAGCTGCCGCCCGACGTGTATCCCATGGACACGCTGCCGGTTCTGCTCAACTGGCACGACATCGTGCTCATCGCCGCCACGGCCTTCGGCTTGTGCTTCCTCTCCACGCTCTATCCGGCCAGCCGCGCCGCGAAGCTCAAGCCCGTGGAGGCCCTGCGCCATGAGTGAGCCCCGTAACCGTCCGGTCTCGGAGCCCCTCTATGCGCTCAGGGGCGTCGGCAAGGACTACGAAGGCCCCGGCGGCGCGGTGCGCGTGCTGGACGCGCTGGACCTGGACATCGCCCGGGGCGAGTCGCTGGCCATCCTGGGTTCCTCAGGGTCGGGCAAATCCACGCTCCTGCACCTGCTGGGCGCTCTGGACACGCCCTCCCGGGGCAACGTGCGTTTCGACGGGCAGGATCTCTCCACCCTGCGGCCCTGGGCGGCGGCCAAACTGCGCAATTTCGACATCGGATTCGTGTTCCAGTTCCACCATCTGCTGCCGGAATTCACGACACTGGAGAACGCGGCCATGCCCGGACTCATCGCCGGACTCTCGGCCGAGGAGTCGCAAGACAAGGCAAGGCGGGCGCTGGGGCTTTTAGGGCTTGAACAAAGGCTGCATCACAGGGTAACTACCCTGTCCGGCGGCGAGCGCCAGCGCGCGGCCATCGCCAGGGCCATCCTCATGGGGCCCAAGGCCCTCCTGGCCGACGAGCCCACGGGCAACCTCGACGAAGCCACCGGGCAGCGTGTTGGCGAACTCCTCGCGAACCTCAACGCGGAACTGGGCATGACCCTCGTGGTGGTCACCCACAACCATAACCTGGCCCGCCTCATGGGCCGACGGATGGAATTGCATGGCGGAGAACTCACTGCGCGGCCGTAAGCACTGCGGACTCATCGTATCCATCCTGGCTCTGCTCATCCTGGGCCTTACCGGAAACGTCTTCGCACAGACCGCCAAGGTGGTGGTGCTGCCCTTTACAGTCAACGCCCCCGGCGACAAGGAGGCGCTGCGCAAAAGCGCCTCCAAGCTCCTGGTGGAGCGCCTCAAGCAGCAGGGCGTGGCCGTGGTGGACCAGACCGCGGCCGCTTCCGCTTTGAAGGCCAAGTCTCAGCCCTCCGAGGCCGAGGCCGCACGCGCCGCCCGCACCGCCGGGGCCGCCAGCGCCATCTACGGAACCATCAACCTCGTGGGCGACGCCCTTTCCATCGACGCCCGCGCCGTGAGCGCCGACGGCAAGGCCGAGAACGCCTACGTCACCCGCCCGGGCGCCATCGAGCTGGCCTCCGCCGTGGACGAGCTGGCCAAGAAGCTGGCCCCCGTCTCCGGCCCCACCGGCCTCAAGGTGGTGGAACTCGACGTGGAAGGCAACAACGCCCTGGAAAAGGACGTCATCCTCCTCAAGGTCAAGACCCAGGTGGGCGAGCCCTTCGACAGCAAGACCGTCAACGACGACCTCAAACGCCTCTTCGAGCTGGGCTACTTCGACGACGTGCAGATCAAGCTCGACGACGTGCGCGGCGGCAAACGCGTGGTGTTCGTGGTGAAGGAGAAGCCCCGCATCCAGGCCGTGAGCGTCTCCGGAAACTCCGAGATCAAGCGCGACGAGATCCTCGAGGCCATGGGCACCAAGACCGGCTCCGTGCTCAACATGCAGGTGCTCGCCGACGATCTCGAAAAAATCCGCGACCTCTACCGCAAGAAAGGCTTCTACCAGACCAACGTCGAGTACAAGCTCGAACAGACCGACCCCCGCATGGCCCGGCTGAACATCGTGGTCCAGGAATCCAAGAAGCTCTACATCAAGAAGATCAACATCGTCGGCGCCAAGAAGGTCGACCCCTCCGACCTCAAGGACCAGATGGCCCTCAAGGAGAAGAACTTCCTCTCCTGGATCCTCCAGACCGGCGTGCTCAAGGAAGAACTCCTCGACCGCGACTCCGCCGCCATCGAGAACTACTACACCAACCACGGCTACATCGACGCCCGCGTGGGCCAGCCCCAGGTGGACATCAAGGATGACGGCATCGAACTCACCATTCAGGTGGAAGAGGGCGACCGCTACAAACTGGGCGCCGTGGGCTTCAAGGGCGACCTGCTCTTCGACGACAAGAAACTCCGCGAAATCACCAAGCTGCCCGAACTGGCCAAAAAGAAGGACTACTTCGACCGCTCCGTGGTGCGCGACGACATCACGCGCCTCAACGAGGCCTACTCCGACATGGGCTACGCCTTTGCCGAGGCCGACATCGACATGCAGAAGAACGCCGAGCAGAAGATCGTCGACGTCACCTACATCCTCGGCAAGGGCCAGAAGGTCTACATCCGGCGCGTGACCATCGAGGGCAACGACCGTACCCGCGAGAACGTCATCCGCCGCGAACTGCGCCTCTCCGACGGCGACCTCTTCTCCGGCACCAAGCTCAAGCGCTCCAACGAACGCCTGAACAAGCTCGACTACTTCGAAAAGGTCGACATCGAGACCGTGCCCACCGAGAACCCCGCCGAAGTGGACATCAAGGTCAAGGTCAAGGACAAGAACACCGGCTCCGTCTCCGCAGGCATCGGCTACTCCACCTACGACTCCGTCTTCGTGGGCGGCTCCGTCGAAGAACGCAACCTCTTCGGCAAGGGCTACAACCTGCAGTTCCAGGGCATGTTCTCGGGCGTCACCAACCGCTTCTCGGCGTCGTTCACCAACCCTTCGGTCTACGACACCCCGCTCTCCTTCGGCACCGACGCCTTCAGCACCTTCCGCCGCTACTCAGACTACTACAAACAGTCCCAGGGCGTTGTGGCCCGCTTCGCCTACCCCGTGGGCGAATTCACCACCCTGCGCTGGGATTACCGCCTCACCCGCGACGACGTCTACCACACCAACTACTACGCCTCCTCCGTCATCCAGGAGTCCAAGGGCATCCACTGGACCAGCGGCGTGGTCACCGGCGCGGTTCGCGACACCACCGACAGCCGCACCAAGCCCACCAAGGGCACCATCAACGACATCTCCTTCGAGTACGCAGGCCTCGGCGGCGACCGCGGCTTCGTCAAGGCCTACTACTCCTTCAACTATTACCGCCCCCTCTTCTGGGAGACCGTCTTCCACTTCAGAACCCAGGTGGGCGGACTCTTCCAGAACGGCTTCGGCGACGTGCCCGTCTTCGAGCGCTTCTACCTGGGCGGCATCGGCAACATCCGCGGCTACGAGACCGACAAGATCTCCCCCAAGGACCACCGCACCAACGAACGCATCGGCGGCGACACCGTCTACTTCGCCAACCTCGAGTACATCTTCCCCATCAGCAAGCAGTACGGCGTCTACGGCCTGGGCTTCTTCGACGCAGGCAACTCCATCTGGCGGGAGCGCGACGGCTTCTACATCTCCCTCGTCAAATCCGTGGGCGCCGGCATGCGCTGGTATTCTCCCATGGGCCTGATCCGGGTCGAGGCTGGCTACGGTCTGGACAACATCCAGAACAACCAGCAGAATTTCCAGATCGGCTTCACCATGGGGAATACCTTCTAAGAAACGCTTGACTTTCGAGCCAAAACGGTTTGTGAGCATCGCCGCGGGGCCAGGGCGGACCCGCGGCACACCTGAGCGCTTCCAGACCAAAGGAGAACCGGAACAATGCTTCACCCCATCAAGAGCCTGCTTCTTGCCGTCGCTCTCATCGCCATGCCCCTCCTGGCCCATGCCGCCGACAAGATCGGCGTCGTGGACTCCCAGGAAGTGCTCGCCAATTCCGAGACCGGCAAACGCGCCATGAACGAACTCAAGGCCAAGTTCGACGCCAAGCAGAAGGAACTGAGCCGCCAGGGCGAGGAAATCAAGAAAGCACAGGACGAGTTCAACAAGAAGGCCGGCGTCATGTCCGCCGACGCCAAGCAGAAGGAGCAGGCCGCTCTCGAAGCCCGCATGCGCAAGTTCATCGAAGACCAGAACTCCGCTTCCCAGATGATGGACCAGGAGCGCAACCGCATCCTGGAACCCCTCATGAAAGTCTTCGATCAGGTCATCGCCGACTACTCCAAGAAGCAGGGCTACTCCATGGTCATCGAACGCCGCGCCCTTCTCTACACCGCCAGCGGCGCGGACATCACCGCCGACATCACCAGGGAATTCGAGTCCGCTGCCAAGCGCGCGAAATAATCCCCCACCCTCACAAAGGCGGCTTCCCCACCGGGAAGCCGCCTTTTTTACTTCCCGAAGGAGACGCCATGGAACTGCCCATCCCCGTCACCGAAATTCTCAAGCGCATCCCCCACCGCTACCCCTTCCTTCTCGTGGATCGCGTCCTCTCCTTTGAAAAGGACACCTCCCTCACCGCCCTCAAGAACGTCACCTTCAACGAGCCCTTCTTCCAGGGACACTTTCCCGACAAGCCCGTCATGCCAGGCGTCCTCCAACTGGAAGCCATGGCCCAGGCCGGCGCGCTCCTCATGGGCTGCTCCCGCGACAACATCGACGACAAACTCTTCCTCTTCGCCGGCATCAACAACGCCAAGTTCCGCCGCCCCGTCGTGCCCGGAGACCAGCTCATCCTCACCTGCAACGAAGTGAAGCAGAAAATGGGCATCTGGCGCATGCACGGCACCGCCACCGTCAACGGCGAACTCGCTTGCGAAGCCGACCTCACCGCCGCGCTCGTCGACCGCTCCAAGTTGTAGACACTCAGACAACCGCACACCGCGCTAGCCGTATCGCCGGAACGCGCAGGCTAAACGGCGAAACGCAAGGAACGCGAGGCGGCGTCGGCAAAGGGGCCGAGCCCGGAAGTGCGGGGCTCCACCCCGGACCCCGGCAGGGCTCCGCCCTGCACCCGTCACTGGAGAGGGCGCTGCCCTCTCCAGACCTCTCCCGCCAGGGGGGAGCCCCCCCTGGACCCGGCAGTTGCTTCGCGGGCTTCACCGGCTGCGGCGTAGCAGGTCGGGAAGTGAGCGGGCAGGAGCGCCGGGCCGCGCGCGAGGGGCAGACCCGACGCGCGACGATTCGCCCAAAGCCGCGAATCGCCGCGCGCAGGCCGCAGCGCTCCGCGCTGGGAGTTGTGAGCAAGATCTATTGAGATTTTTCTAATCAATCCAGCGACGTGGAGTGTCCTGGCGCCGCGCGGACAACTTCGTTGAATTGATTCGAGAACCAGGCGCGAAGCTCCACGGCACACCGCCCCCCCGTCGACGCCGTTCCCGGTGTGACCCGCGAAGCAACTTGGGAGTGCAGAGGGCGTAGCCCTTTGCCCGCCGGAGGCATATTCCCGTCTGGTCAGCCGCTCAACGTTGCCGGTTCGCACGCCGTCGTGAAGCGGAGAGGGAGTGCAGAGGGCGTAGCCCTTTGCCCGCCGGAGGCATATTCCCGTCTGGTCAGCCGCTCAACGTTGCCGGATCGCACGCCGTCGCGAAGCGGAGAGGGAGTGCAGAAGGCGTAGCCTTTTGCCCGCCGGAGGCTTCTCTCGTGGCGGTCAGCCGTCGAGCGCGGCCTGTTCGTAGAGGGCGCTGGCCCAGATCAGGGCATCGTAGTAGGCCTTGGCCACGACCACGGAATCGAGGCGCAGGGTGTCGAGCAGGGCGTCCAGCCTGGGCCAGTCTCCGTTTTCGAAGCAGCGCGCAAGTTCCAGCCATTGGTGGGGGAGGTTGTGCCTGCCGCACAGCGCCGCCTTGACCTCTTCGTCCAGGGGCAGGTCCTGGACCAGCCCTGCCATGGGCGTATCGAGCATGGGTTCGAGCAGCGAAAACAGTCCCAGCAGGAAAAGCGTGTCGGGCGGCACCGCCTTGTATCCGTGTTCGGCGGCCGTCCTTTCCAGAAAGCGGGCGCGGATGGCCGAGAGGCGGGGCAGTTCCTGGGTTTTGCCTTTCGGCAGGATGTCGCAGAGCACCACGAGCCAGAGCCAGTTCTTGATGTGGTCCCATCCCAGCAGCATGATGGAGTGCTTGATGGAGTGCACCTTGTACTGGAGGCCGTAGGCGAGCGAGTTGATGAGCGTGAGCAGACGGTAGCAGATGGACACGTCGGATTCGATGATGGCGGCCAGTTCGTCGGCATTGAGCCTGCTGTTGCCCAGGGAACGGTAGATGCCCAGGCGCGTGGCCTTGTTGGAAGAGAGCCTGTGCACGGGGGAGAGGACCGGGCGCTTGAAAAACGGGCCCTGGAAGTAATGGAAGCCGAGCTTTTTGGCGCGCTCGAACATCGCGTGGTCTTCCACCCGTTTGGCGGCGAGAATCGCTCTGGAGGCGGCAAAGGGCGCAACCATCGCCTTGATTTCGCCCTCATCCTTTCCGAGGACGTTCAGGAAGACGATGTCGGCCAATTCGGCAAGGCCGTGTACGCAGGTCCGGTCCGAGGCGGCATTGAGCGCCAGGGCATAGCCCTGCTCCTTCACGGTGGAAAGTGCCGTCAGCAGGTCGTCGTCGGGCGATGCGGGCGCGTCCAGTTCGACGACCGTCGTCTTGGGGGAGAGGGCGGCGGGGATGCCCGCCATGATGGACCCGGGGGGGATGCGGATGAAAATCTTCTCCCGTTCCTCATCCTGTTTGTTGGGGGAAGTGAGCGTAGCGGAGAGAACGGAGAGATTGGCGACCTCGTCCGCGCCGAGAGGGGTGTTCTTTTCCCGAGGGTCCTGCCTGTAGAGCAGTTCGTATCCGTAGACCTTCTTGCTGGCGTCGAAAACGGGCTGGCGGGTGAAGAACGTGTAGATGCAGGCCTGGATGCCGGCGGACTGGGTCATGCGGGCGGTTTCCTCTGCGGTTGAAGTGCTCGCGATGGAGGCAATTCAGTCACGATCAGAGACACCATTCCATAAGCGTTAATCCACTCCGGGGCGCGGCGTCAAAGGGTTCGTTCGTCGACGGCTGCGAGGGGGCCGTCAGAACGCCATGGCCTTGCGGAGCGCTGCAACGAATTCTTCCACTGCCTGTCGGGTGGTGTCGAACGAGCACATCCAGCGGACTTCGGGAAGGTCCTCGGGGTCGGCATTCCAGGTGTAGAAGAAGAACTCCCGGCGCAGCGCCTCAACGGCGCGGGCGGGGATTCGGGCGAAAACGGCGTTGGTCTCCACAGGTTTCGAGATTTCGACGCCGGGCACGGCGGCGGCTTCCCGGGCCAGAAGCGCAGCCATGGCGTTGGCGTTGCGGGCGTTGTCGCGCCAGAGGCCGTCCTGGAGCAGGGCGGAGAACTGGGCGGCCACGAAGCGCATCTTGGAGGCCAGCTGCATGCCCTGCTTGCGGATGAAGGGAAATTCGGCGCCGAGATCCTGGTTGAAGAAGACGACGGCTTCCCCATACATCATGCCGTTCTTCGTGCCGCCGAAGCTCAGGGCGTCCACGCCGAGCGCGCGCGTGGCCTGGGCCAGGGTGAGGTCCAGGGCTGCGGCAGCGTTGGCGATGCGCGCGCCGTCCATGTGCAGGAGCATGCCGTTCTCGTGCGCGAGGCGGGCCAGTTCGCGGACCTGCTCCGGCCGGTAGAGCGTGCCCAGTTCCGTGGCCTGTGTGATGGAGACGGCGCGGGGCTGGTTGTGGTGCGGGTTGCCGAAATCCCGGAACGTGCGGCGCAGGTCCTGGGGATCGAGTCGGCCGTCGGCGCTGGGCTGGGCGAGCAGCTTGCAGCCGAGGTGGCGTTCGGGCGCGCCGCATTCGTCCACGTAGATGTGGGCGGTGCGCGCGCAGACCACGGCGTTGTGGGGCCGGGTCATGGCCTGGAGGGCCAGGACGTTGGCGGCTGTGCCCAGGAAGACGAAGTGGACGCTCGCCCCGGGGCCGAATTCGCGGGCGAAGGCTTCGAGCGCGGCTTCGGTCCAAAGGTCGTCGCCGTAGGCCACGGCGTGTCCGGAGTTGGCCCGGGCCATGGCTTCGAGGATCAGGGGGTGGACGCCGGAGTTGTTGTCGCTGGCAAAGCCTGGGCGTGAGGGCATGGTGGCTCCTGGGGGCCGCGTCTGAGACGGATGAAGGGGGAGGCGCTAGGCGTTGGTTCCGAGGAGGGACTCGTAGCCCTTGTCGATGGCCATGCGCAGGGAGTCGTCTTCGATGGAATCGATGCGTTCGATCATGATGGAGACGAGCCTGGGGTCGAGCTTGCCCTGGGAGGCCTCCTCCTCCAGCACGAGGAGGGCCTGCTCCCGGGGCAGTGCGGGCTTGTAGTGGCGCTCCATGGTGATGGCGTCGTAGATGTCCACGATCATGAGCAGCCGCGCGGTCAGTGAGATTTCGTCGGCCTTGAGGCCGCCCGGGTAGCCCGATCCGTCGAGCCGTTCGTGGTGCTGGCTGATGGCGGCCAGGAGGTTGGTCATGTTCCTGGGGAAGGGGATGTGCTGGAGGATGCGGTAGCTCTCGGCCGGGTGGCGCTCGATCTCGCGGCGTTCTTCAGGGAGCAGGTTGCCGCGCGTCACGAGCAGGGCCAGGGTCTCCTCCTCGGCGATCAGCGGGATGGACTGGCCGTAGGCGGTGAGTTCCTGCTTGGAAAGCTCCACCACGAGGCTGGCGTCCTCGCGGGAGATGGCGTCGGAGCGGTTGATGCGGCGCAGACGGTCGAAGTCGTCGCGCCAGGGCGTGCCGGTGATTTCGGCGTGCAGGGCCATGCGCATGCCGATGAGGCGCAGGTTGTCTTCCGGCAGGCGCGTGGCCTTGGTGAGCACCTGCTCGCGCACGCCGATCTTGCCCACGTCGTGGAGCAGCCCGGCGTAGTAGAGTTCGATGAGGGTGTCCGGGGGGAAGATGACGCCGGGGAGCAGGTCGGCGTCGTCGTTGACGGCCTTGGCCAGGGCCACGGCGAGGCGCGCCACGCGGTGGGAGTGGCCTGCCGTGAAGGGGTCCCGGGCGTCGATGGCCGTGGCCAGGGCCTGGAGCAGGGCCTTGAGCAGGCTCTGCACGTCCTCGAAGTGCACGGCGTTGCCCATGGCGGTGCCTGCCACGGAGGCCAGGGTGGAGACGTACTGAAGGTGGTTGGCTTCGATGGGGGCGTCGCGCGCCGTGGCGAGCACGAGGCCGCCCACCAGGTTGCCCGCGGCCACGAGGGGCGTGGCGATGAGCGCCTTGATGCCCGGCGCTTCGCCATGCCAGCGCGAGTCGGCGTCGAGGTCGTTGACGATCTCGCCTTTGCCGCCGCGCATGATGTCGAGGAAGAGGATGCTTGAGGCCACGCGGTCGAGCTGGTGTTCGCGGACCGGGCCGAAGGAGGCGAAGGGGGCGGGCGCGCCGGTGGCCTGGTCGCGCAGGAAAAGCATGCCCATCTCCAGGGGGAGCGCTCCGGTGCGGCATTCGCCGATGAGCGCGCGGGCCACCTCCCGCAGGCGCAAGGAGGTGTTCAGGCCCATGGTGGCGCGGTGGAGCAGGGAGAGTTCGCGGTACTTCTGGAGGGTGTCGGCGGCCAGGCAGCGTCGCGCTTCGTCCTGGTGCAGGAGCATCTCCAGGCTGTGGGCCACGAGATCGGCCACCTGTTGCACGCCCTGGCAGCCGTTGGAGGCGGGGGCGTCCGCCCTGCGCGCCACCACCACGTGTCCGCAGGGGTGGCCGTTGCCGCACAGGGGCACGCTGAAGCGCAGCGCGCCGGGCCGCTCCAGGTCGTCCTCGGAGATGCCGTGCGCTGCCAGCAGCCGCCCGGCCTGGACAACGCCCACGCCCCAGCCCGGTTCGAGCAGGGCCTTGGCTTTGGCGAAGAGCTGCGTGACGTCGTGGGTGCGCAGGAAGCGTCGCAACTGCATGACGGCTACATCCCGGCCCGCGCGCTAGCGGTTGATGCCCAGGAGTTCCCGCGCCGTATCGAGCACCTCGTCGGGGTCGAAAGGCTTGGTCATGTATTTTTTCGCGCCCAGCTCAAGCCCCTGGCGGCGGTCCACCTCCTGCCCCTTGGCGGTGAGCAGGACGATGTTGTGCCCGCCCTGGAGGGTAGGATCGTCCATGACCTTGCGGCAGACCTCGTAGCCGCTGAACTTGGGCATCATGATGTCCAGGAAAACCACGTCGGGGCGTTCGCGGCGGATGAGTTCCAGCCCTTCCTCGCCGTTGGAGGCGGTGAGGATGGCCACGCCGTGTTCCTCCTCAAGGTCTTCGAGGGTCTGTTCGAGAAGCATCCGGATGTGGATCTCGTCGTCGACGATGAGTATTTTTCCGGGCATTGCGCGCTCCGCGCGTGGGTTGTTGGCGAAAGGTAGGATTTCCCTACGTCAAAACAGGCGGAAGGTGAAGGGGCGGGGAGGTGCAGGAAAAGAAAAGGGCGGCGGCCGGTGGCCGCCGCCCTGGCGAGGCGCGATCTTACTGTCCGCAAGAGCCGGAGGAGCAGGAGCTTCCGCAGCCGCCTCCGCCGAGTTCCAGGCTGGAGTGCACCTGGAAGCCCATGTAGGAGAGGTCCACCGTGACGGGCTGGGCCTTGCTCATGAGTTCCTTGTCGATGATGAAGGAGTAGCCGTCGGTCTCGAACACGTCGTCGGAATCTTTTGGCTCGTCCAGAGCCAATGCCAGCCGGGGGCCAGCTCAGCCGCCGGAGGAGAGGTAGATCCGGATGGGAGACTTCTCCTTGTCGGCGAAATAAGAGTCAAGCTGCTTTTTTGCAGGCTCCGTGAGCGTGAACATGAATGCCTCCTGGAAGTGTGGGTCGAGGAATAGGTAAGCCCCAGGTTGCGCTTTGTCAAACAGGAGGCCTGTCTATGGATCTGAGGGATGGACTCCATCGGCCAGGGCGATAGCAGGCGGCGGCCGCCGTCCCGGGCAGGACGGCGGCCGCCAAGGGTCGTTGTACGATCCGCAAAGACAGGAGCGGGATGTTCAGGTCGGCGTCAACGGTCGTGGCCGCCTGCGGGAATCCGCCGGGACGGATTCCGGAAGAGAGACGCTCGTGTCGCGATTATGAAGAACATGAAATGTTCTTCAAAATTAAAATCAATGTTTCTGAATGATTGCCTCACTAGTCCGTAGGGACGGATTGTGAGGGCGCAACACTAGGAGCAGCTGCCGCCGGAGCAGGAGCAGCCGCCGCCGCAGCCGCCGGATTCCAGCACGAGGCTGGAGGCGATGCTGAAGCCGTGGCCCTGGAAGTCCAGGCTGATGGGCTGGGCCTGCTCAAGGAGTTCCTTGTCCACCAGGAAGCTGTAGCCTTCCACGTCGTGGACCGCGTCGGCGGGTTTGGGCTCGTCCAGGGCCAGCGCGAGCCTGGGGCCTGCGCAGGAACCGCTGGAGAGGAAGATGCGGATGGGGGACTTGGGGTTTTCCGCGAAGTACTGGTCGAGTTGTTCCTTCGCGGGCTGAGTCATCGTGACCATGGGAAGCCTCCACTGGGAGAATTGATGATGCCGTGAAGTAAGTCCGACAGGTGGCCGGGTCAAATACGAAAGCATGATGCCCCGGTTTGCCTTGGCCTGGGATTTCGGATAGGAGCAATCGAAACGTCCGATCCGGGAAGTGCCATGAAGCGGCAGAAAATCGTGATGAACGGCAAGGAGATGGCGCGCACGCTGGAACGGCTCGCCTTCGAGATCATGGAGCGCCACGGGGAGTGCACGGAGCTGGCCCTTCTGGGCGTGCAGCGCCGGGGCGTGGAGCTGGCCCAGCGCCTGCGCAAGATCCTGGAGGCCCGCCTGGGGTGCGAGGTGCCCCTGGGCAAGCTCGACATCAACCTCTACCGCGACGACTGGACCAATCTGGCCCACCAGCCCCAGATCAACCAGACCACCATCCCCTTCGCCCTGGACGGTCGCAAGATCGTCCTGGTGGACGACGTGCTCTATTCCGGCCGCACGGTGCGCGCGGCCCTGGAGGCCATCCTGGACTTCGGGCGGCCCCGCAAGGTGGAGTTGCTTGTGCTGGTGGACAGGGGGCACCGCGAACTGCCCATCCAGGCCGACTACATGGGCAAGCTGCTGCCCACATCCCGCGACGAGCGCGTGGACGTGTACGTGAAGGAGCTCGACGGCGAGGACAAAGTACGCCTGGCGGGCGGGGAAACCGAGGAATGAGGCGCTGGCTCCTGGCGGGCGCGGCGGCCCTGCTGTTGGGAGGCGGGCTTTACATGTGGCGCGGGGCCGAGCCGGACGGCTACACCACGAAGGTGCTCGACAACATCCGCGAGAGCTGCCTGAGCACGGCCCGGGAGAAGCTGCGCGCCCAGCCGGAACTGGCCGCAGGCCAGGACCCCGAAGCCATGGCCCGGGACTACTGCGGCTGCGTCGCGCAGAGCGTCCGGGATCGCCTGGCCTTCGAGGATTTCCGCGCCATCGACAAGGCCATACGCGACGGCGTGGCTCCCGATCCGGCCAAGTTCCTGCGGCTCACAGAGGCCATCGGCCCCTGCAACAGGAGCCAGGGCCAGCCGAAATGATCTCCTGCCATCCGGCGCGAGCCGTACGGATCGGGTGAGGGATTGATTCGGGCCGCGCTCCCTGGGCGCGGCCTTTTTCCGTGCAGGAGCCGACGCGAGCGTCGGTCCGCCCGCGCGTCCCGCCCGCCTGCCCTGGGGCCGTCGCGGGCCTCACGCGGGGGCAGGGGCGGTCACTTGGCGGGGTCCGGGATGTGGGGGGTGGCGTGGCGCTCCATGATGCGCGCCAGTTCCTGCCTCTCCAGGGCGTCGAAGGCCTTCCCAAGGGATTCGTAGGCCCTTTGCGGCACGGGGTCGCGCCTGCGCTCCAGTTCCGCCGTGGCCGTCAGGGTCTCCCATGCCAGCGGGCGGGCCTCGCCGGAGCGGCCCGATCGCGCCAGGCAGAAGGCCAGCAGGGCGCTTTGCAGCAGTTGTTCCGTCTGGTTGGCCGCCTCGGCGGTCAAGAGCATCTGGGCGGCCCGGCCGGGGTCGCCGCCCGCGCAGAGGGCGTCGGCCAGTTCGTAGCGGACCCTCCAGCGCAGTTCCCGGGCCATGCCGGGCGTTGCCGCCGCCAGTTCCAGGGCCTGCTCCAGGGCCTGGATGCGCTGGGGCGTCTTCTTCTCCCGCTGGGCCGCCTGGGACTCCCAGAGCCGCACCAGGGCCATCTGCTCCAGGAAGCGGGTGCGCAAGGCCGGGGATTGTTCGCGCGCCAGCCGCTTGTCCAGGGCGCGGCGGGCGTCCTCGAAGCGTTCCATGCGGGAGAGCGTCAGGGTGAGTTCCAGCAGGGGCCTGTCCCAGGCGGGGTCCAGCACGGTGGCCTTGTTCAGATGCCAGGCGGCCACGCGGTTGCGGTCGGAGCCACTGGCCATTCCCGCCAGGTGATGGTGCACGCGGGCCAGGCCGGGGCCGACGCCTTCGTCGCGGGTCCGGGCCTTGCGCAGCACCCAGGGCAGGGCCTGTTCCTGGCCGGAGCGGTCAAGGGTCAGGCGGGCCATGCCGTCCAGGGCGTCCACCAGGGAGGGGTCGCGGTCCAGGGCCTTTCGGAAGAGCGTGAGGGCAGGGGCGTCCTCCCCGGAGGCGTGGAGCAGCCAGCCGTGCATGTTGATGGCCGTGGCCGAGTTCGGGGCCAGTTCGAGCGCCCTGGCCGAGAAGGAGAGCCGGAAAGGGGGTCTGATCCTGGCCCGGGTGGACACCAGGTAGGAGGCGTAGGCGTGGCCCAGCAGGGAAAAGGCCTTCATGGGGAGGATTTCCGGCCGTCTCAGGGCTTTGGCCTGGGCCGGGTTGAAGGGCCTCCCGGCGGCGTGCTCCAGCAGGGGGATCAGGGCGGCGCGCAGGCCCGTGAGCCCGGCGAGGGGGTCGACGGGCAGGAGTATCTCGGAGCGATCTCCGGTCTCCAGATCCTTGAGCCAGAGCCTGGCCTGCCGCGTCGTGCCGGAGCCCGGTTCCACCGTGCCCCCCAGCGCGAAGCGCACGCCGCGCCGCGCCAGGCCCGGCAGGGGCGACTCGGCGGCGCGCTGGCCCCCGATGTAGGCCTGCAGGTCTCCCGCCGAGTCGAACGCTTCGGTATGATTGAGGAAGAAAGTCTCCTCGAAACCTCCGTGGAGCACCAGGGCGTTTTCCACGATGTTCTGCACGGCCGCGCCAAAGCCTTCGACGGGCGCGCCCGGTGCGGGCTGGAGAGGCAGCACCACGGCGCGCAGGGCCGCCCTGGCCCCCGGGGGGGCCGCCAGCAGGACGAGGCAGGCCAGCAGGGCCGCCAACGGCGCGACCCGGCGCGGAAACGACATGGACTTCCTCCTCAGCGCTTCAGGCAGACCTCCGTGCCGATGCCCTGCCTCGTGAACAGCTCCAGGATGAGCGAATTCTCCACCCGTCCGTCGATGACGTGGGCCTTCTCCACGCCGGACTGCACGGCCTCCATGCAGCACTTGAGCTTGGGGATCATGCCGCCCTTGGCCACGCCTTCCTCGATGGCCTGGCTGGCCTCCTTGAGGTCCATGGTCTCGATGAGCTTGCCTTCGGGATCGAGCACGCCGGCCACGTCGGTGAGCAGCAGGAGGCGTTTCGCGCCCAGGGCCTGGGCCACGGCCCCGGCGGCGGTGTCGGCGTTGATGTTGTAGGTGCGGCCCTCGTCGTCCACGCCCACGGGGGCGATGACGGGGATGACGCCGCTCTGCACCAGGGTTTCGATGAGTCCGGCGTTGACGCTCACGGGTTCGCCCACGTTGCCCAGGTCGATGATCTCGGGCGGGGCGTCCTCGCGCGCGAGCACCATCTCGAGCTTGCGCACCTTGATGAGCCAGCCGTCCTTGCCGGAGAGGCCCACGCAGGAGCCGCCGTGCAGGTTGATGAGGTTGACGATCTCCTTGTTCACGCGGCCCACCAGGACCATCTCCACCACGTTCATGGTGGCGTCGTCGGTGACGCGCAGCCCCTCGCGGAAGTGGGACTCGATGCCAAGCTGCGTGAGCATCTGGCCGATCTGGGGACCGCCGCCGTGCACGATGACCGGGTTGACCCCGATGTACTTGAGCAGCACCACGTTGAGGGCGAAGCTCTTCTTGAGGTGCTCGTCCTTCATGGCGTGGCCGCCGTACTTGATCACCACGGTCTTGCCGTGGAACTTGCGGATGTAGGGCAGCGACTCCAGGAGCATGCGGGCCTGGCCGGCGGCGGATTCTTGCATGGGGGCGTCCTTTAGAGGGTTTCGAGGAATTCCACGAAGGGTTTGAAGCACTGGGGACAGGCTTCGGCCAGCGCGCGAGGGTTCTGGCCGTGCAGGATCATGGGCGCGTCGGCCACGCCCTGGTAGCGCCTGCCGCATTGCTCGAAGAGTTCTTCCACGATCCGCTTGGGCGGATGCCCGTGGTTCTGGTCTTCTACAGGAAGGGTCCACGGCGTGTCGAGGCGTTCAAGGCCCAGGTGCGCGCGCAGGGCGTCGGGGCAGGCCAGCAGGAGGGCTTCAAAGTCGTGCTTGAAGCAGAAGACCCGGAAGCGGTCGCGGCATTCGCTCCATTGCTTGGGGCGCATGCCGTCGCAGTGCGTCTTGAACCGCGCGAGCATTCCCTCGCGGAGTTCATCGGCAGTATGGTGGTTGAATCCCTGATTGGGGGGATAGAGGTCCGGCACGGCGGCAACTACGGCGTGCCGATTGCCCAGGGTTATCTCCGCGGCTTTCCTGGGCGCATGGAGCACCACGTTCTTCTTGCCGTGGCCCTCCCGGAAGGCGTGGAAGGTGAGGGAAGTGCCTTCGCCGGCTTTGGCGGCGACAAGCGGAGCGAACAGGTTCTCCAGGGCCGCCTTGTCCGAGGGGCCTTCCACGTAGATGAGAACCGTCTTCACAGGACTTCGATCTCGTCCGAGCGGTGGATGTTTTCCAGTTCCTCCGGGCCGAATTCCTCCAACAGGGCCACGAGGGTCGCGGATTCGCCGGGCTTCCGGGACGCGGCTTGGCCGTCGGTCTTGGTCAGAACGGTTATGTCGCCCAGGTCGAACTGGGAGAGAAAGTAGGAATTGTGGGTGGCCAGCAGCACCTGCATCCGCACGCTGGCCTTTTTGATGAGAGCGGCCAGCAGGGGCAGGGCGCGGGGATGCAGGCCCACGTCGGGTTCGTCCAGGCAGACCAGCGCCGGGGGCGCGGGATTGAGCAGCACGGCCATCCAGCACAGGAGCCTGAGGGTGCCTTCGGAAAGGTCTCCCAGGCTCAGGCGGCCTGGCACGCCCTGTTCCTCCCAGAAGGCCATGACGTTCCCCGGGCCGCCATAGGCCCCGATGCTCAGGCGGGAAAGACCCGGCACGACTTGCCGGAGCCAGAACCCGAGGTCGTTGAAGACGCGGGGGTGCTCGGTCATGAAGTGGTGGAGCACCGCGCTCAGGTTGCCGCAGTCCTCTTCGCAGGAAGCGTTCTGTTCCACCAGCGAGGGGTTGCGGATCCGCTCCAGATTGATCCTGGAGGCTGCATGGAACCGCCATGAAGCGATGCTTTCCCGGATGTCGAAGAGGGGCCGGGAGTTCTTGTCGTAGACAAAGGAGAGCGTGAGGCGTTTTGGGCTCAGGGGGGCCTTGCCGTTGTGGACGCCGTAGAGGGGGAAGTCTTCCGAGAAGGACACCGTGTCCTGCGTCCGGTCCAGCAGCGTGCGACAGGGCAGGGAACGCCACCCGTCCGGATGCTCGCGAACCTGTTCCGAGAGGATCGCCGCCCGACCGGGCAAGGCGAATACCGATGCCTCGTGGGAATACGCGGCCTGGGTTTCCGACTGGAAAAACAGCTGCCAGCCGAACCGTGCTTCGTCACTGCGAGGGTGAAAGAGCGACTGCCCCTTGAAACCCGCGATCACCTCGGGAGGGATGTCGCGCTCCAGGGCGTCGCGCACGAAGCGCAGGAGTTCGAACACCGTGGACTTGCCACTGCCGTTGGCTCCCACCAGAACTTCCAAAGAGGACACGTCCAGGACGGCGTCCCGGAAGGCCTTGAAGTCGATGATGCGTAGCGCGGCAAGTTTCATCGCTAGAGTATATACCTCGTCAAATCCCTGTCCTCTGCCACGTCCTTCAGCTTCTCTCGCACATAGTCGCGGTCGATGACAACCGTCTCGCCGCCCCGGTCGGGGGCGTCGAAGGAGAGGTCCTGCACGATCTTTTCCATGATGGTGTAGAGGCGGCGCGCGCCGATGTTCTCGGTGTCGGCGTTCACCTTTTCCGCGAAGTCCGCCACCTCCTCCAGGCCCTCCAGGGGGAACTCCAGGCGCACGCCCTCGGTGGCCAGCAGCGCCGTGTACTGCACCGTGAGCGAGTTCTGCGGCTCGGTGAGGATGCGCAGGAACTCGTCGCGCCCAAGGGCCGAGAGCTCCACGCGCAGGGGGAAGCGCCCCTGCAGCTCCGGGGCCAGGTCCGAGGGCTTGGAGAGATGGAACGCCCCGGCCGCGATGAACAGGATGTGGTCCGTGCGCACCATGCCGTATTTGGTGTTCACCACGCAGCCCTCCACCACGGGCAGCAGGTCGCGCTGCACGCCCTCGCGCGACACGTCCGGCCCGGAGCCGCCCTGGCCGCCCCGGCCGCAGATCTTGTCGATCTCGTCGATGAAGAGGATGCCCGTCTGCTCCACGCGCTCCTTGGCGGCGTCGGCCACCTTGTCCATGTCCACCAGCTTCTCCGACTCCTCCTGGATGAGGATGTCGTAGGCCTCGCGCACGCGGAGCTTGCGCGTGCGCCGCTTCTGGGGGAACACCTTGGAGAACATGTCCTTGAACTGGCCGCCCAGCTCCTCCATGCCCGGCATGGCCATGATCTCCACCGTGGGCGAGGGCTGGAGCACGTCCATCTCCACCTGCTTGTCGTCCAGCGCGCCCTTGCGCCAGAGGGCGCGCAGCTTCTCGCGCGTGGAGGCGGCCTCCTCCGAGGGCGGCGTGGCGTCGGCGTAGCCCATGCCCCCGGCCGAAGCCAGGGGGCTCGCGAAGCCCATGGACGACCCCTGGCCCGGAGCGGGCGGCAGCAGCAGGTCCAGCAGGCGCTCCTCGGCGGCCTTTTCGGCCTTCACGCGCACCTTCTGGGACTCCTCCTCGCGCACCAGGCGCACGCCGATCTCCATGAGGTCGCGCACCATGGATTCCACGTCGCGGCCCACGTAGCCCACCTCGGTGAACTTGGTGGCCTCCACCTTGTGGAAGGGGCAGCCCGCCAGTTTGGCCAGACGGCGGGCGATCTCGGTCTTGCCCACGCCGGTGGGGCCGATCATCAGGATGTTCTTGGGGGCGATCTCGTCGCGCAGGGAGGGGGCCACCTGGCGGCGTCGCCAGCGGTTGCGCATGGCGATGGCCACCATGCGCTTGGCGGGGTTCTGCCCCACGATGTAGCGGTCCAGTTCGGAGACGATTTCCCGGGGAGTGAGCGTGTTCATGATTTTGCGGCGGTTTCCAGCACGATGTTGGAGTTGGTGAAGACGCACATCTCCGCCGCGATCTCCATGGCCTTGCGGGCCACGTCCGGGGCGGAGAGGTCGGTGTTGCGGGACAAGGCGCGCGCGGCGGCCAGGGCGTAGGAGCCGCCCGAGCCGATGGCGGCCAGGCCGTCGTCGGGCTCGATCACGTCGCCAGCGCCCGTGAGCACGAGCACGGTGGAGGCGTCGGCCACCAGGAGCATGGCCTCCAGGCGGCGCAGGTACTTGTCCTTGCGCCAGTCCTTGGCCAGCTCCACGGCGGCGCGCACGAGGTTGCCGGAGAATTCCTCCAGCTTGGCCTCGAAGCGCTCGCAGAGGGTGAAGGCGTCGGCCGTGGACCCGGCGAAGCCCGCCAGGACCCGGTCCTTGTAGAGTCGGCGCACCTTGCGCGCCGAGTGCTTCATGGCCACGGCCTGGCCGAAGGTGACCTGGCCGTCCCCGGCCATGGCGACGCCTGCGGCGTCGCGCACGGCCAGGATGGTGGTGGCGTGGATGTCCATGTCAGTCCTTGAGGATGCGCCGGGCGTGGCCCAGCCAGGTTTCGTAGGCTTGCGCGGAGTAGAGCGTCATCCAGGCCTCTTCGGCCAGGCCCTCGCGCAGGCCCAGGGCCAGTTCGGCCAGGGCCAGGGGCGCGGCCAGGTCCACGGGGTAGCCGTAGACTCCGCAGCTGATGGCCGGGAAGGCGAGGGTGCGCACGACGTGGGCGCGGGCCAGCTCCAGGCAGGAGCGGTAGGCCCGGGCCAGGGCCTGGGGCTCGCCGTGGCCTCCGCCGCGCCAGACGGGGCCCACGGCGTGGAAGATGTAGCGGGCCGTGAGGGCGAAGCCGGGGGTGGGCTCGGCCTCCCCGGCCTCCAGGGGGCCGCGCCGGGCGACGATGGCCCGGCAGGCCGGGGGAAGCTGCGGCCCGGCGGCCTGGTGAATGGCCCCGTCCACGCCGCCGCCCCCCGCAAGCCGGGCGTTGGCGGCGTTGACCACAGCCTCCGCGGGGAAGGTGGTGATGTCCGCGTGGGCCAGGCCCAGCAAGCCTTCTCCGGCCCGGAAGCGGATCACGGGCGGATGGCCTCGCGCCATGCGGGGTCCACGGTGGGGCCGAGGACGCCCAGTCCGGCGCGGGAGAAGTCCAGCAGTTCGCGGGCCAGGCGGGACACGTCGTCCAGGGTGACGGCCTCGAAGCGCGCGGCGGTCTCCTCGGGGGGCACGGCGTGGCCCAGCACCAGGTGGTTGCGCGCCAGGCGCGACATGCGGTCCTCGCTGGACTCCAGGGAGAGGAAGAGCCCGGAGAGCAGGTGGTCGCGGGCGTGGTCCAGCTCTTCGGCGGTGACGCCATGGCGGGCCAGGCGGTCGAGTTCCTCGCGCAGGCAGGCCAGGAGTTCGGGGGTGCGCTCGGGGTCCACCCCGGCGCAGACGTGGAGCACGCCCCGGTCCGAGAGGGAGTTTGCGTAGGAGTAGACGCTGTAGGCCAGTCCCCTGCGCTCGCGCACCTCCTGGAAGAGGCGCGAGGACATGTTGCCGCCCAGCACGGCGTTGAGGGCGGCCAGGGCGAAGCGGCGGTCGTCGGCCGCGCCCAGGGCGGGGAAGGAGAGGGTCACGTGGGTCTGCTCGGCGTCGCGCTCGCGCAGGAGCACGGCGGGGCGGTACTCGCCGCGCGCGGGCTCGGGCAGGGGCGCGCCCGGGGCCAGTGCGCCGAAGCGGCGTTCCACCATGGCGAAGAGTTCGTCGTGGTCCAGGCCTCCGGCCGCGGCCACGAGCATGCGTTCCGGGCGGTAGTGCCCGGCGCGCCAGGCCTCCAGGCCGGGGAGATCGAAGGCGCGCACGGTCTCGGGGGAACCCAGGATGGGGTGCGCCAGTGCGCCGCCGGGCCAGAGTTCGGACCAGAAGGACTCCATGAGGCTTTCTTCCGGGTCGTCCTCCACCATGGCGATCTCCTGGAGCACCACGTCCTTTTCGCGGTCCAGGTCCTCCAGGGAGGGCGCGGGGTGCAGGGCGATGTCGGAGAGGATGTCCAGGGCCTCTTCCAGGTGGCGCGTGGTGACGCGGGCGTGGAAGCAGGTGTGCTCGCGGCTGGTGAAGGCGTTGGAGTGGCCCCCGAAGAGGTCCAGGGCCTTGGCGATGTCCAGGGCGGAGCGGCTGCCCGCGCCCTTGAAGCCCAGGTGCTCCCAGAGGTGGGCCGCGCCTTCCTGGTCCGGGGTTTCGTGGCGGGAGCCCACCTCGATCCAGATGCCGAAGCTCACGCTGCGGGCCTCGGGCAGGCTTTCGGCGGCCAGTCGCAGGCCGTTGTCCAGGACGTGGAAGCGGATGTCGTCCGGGCTGGTCATGACTCCTCGGGGAAGTAGGGTTTGCCCAGTCCGGCGGGGGCGCGGCCGCCCCTGCCCAGGGCCGTTGCGAGGCTCAGGGTGAGGATGGTGAGCACGTAGGGCAGGATGCGCAGCACGTAGAGGGGCACCAGGTGCACGCTGGTGGCCTGGAAGAAGAACTGGAGCGCCGAGAGGAACCCGAAGAAGAGCGCCCCGGCCAGGGCGGGCCAGGGACGCCAGCCCGCGAAGATCACGATGGCCACGGCGATCCAGCCCTGGCCGCCGGAGATGCCCTCCTTCCAGCCCGGGGTGAACACCAGCGACAGGTAGGCCCCGGCCGCGCCCGTGAGAAAGCCCCCGACCGCGAGGCACGTAAGGCGCGTGCGCGCCACATGGACGCCCATGGCGTCGGCGGCGGCGGGGTTCTCCCCGCAGGCGCGCACGGCCAGGCCGAAGCGCGTGCGGGTGAGCATCCACCACGAGGCCAGCGCGACCAGCACGCCCAGGTAGACCACGGGGTTCTGCTTGAAGAGCGCGGGGCCGATCCAGGGGATGTCCGCCAGCACGGGGATGGGCATCTCGCCCACGCGCAGGCCCACCTTGCCGATGAGCCCCCGGCCCAGGTAGTTGGAGAGCCCCAGGCCCAGGATGGTCAGGGCGATGCCCGAGAGCAGCTGGTTGGCCCCCAGGCGCACGGCGAAGAAGCCGTGCAGCAGGGCCAGGCAGCCCCCCACGGCCCCGGCTGCGGCGAAGGCCAGCAGGGGGTCGCGCGTGACGAAGCCCGTCCAGAAGCCCGTGAGCGCTCCCATGACGAGCATGCCCTCCTGGCCCAGGTTGATCACCCCGGAGCGCTGCGAGAGCACCTCGCCCTGGGCCGCCAGGAGCACGGGCAGGGAGGTCTTGAGCGTCAGCGCCACGAGGAAGACGAAGTCGTTCATCGCCTGGCCTGCCTTGTCTGGAGCCACAGAAGCGAGAGGAGCAGGGCGGCTTCGATCACCAGGCTCGCGGCCGAGGGCAGCCGCAGGCGGGTCTGGAGGTATTCGCCGCCCACCAGCACGGCGGCCAGGACCACGGCTGCCGGGGGGGCCAGGGCCGGGTTGAGCCTGGCCAGGCAGGCCACGATGACGCCGTCGTAGCCGTAGCCCACGGCCAGCCCCTGCTGGAGCCGGGAGTGGATGCCCGAGACCTCGCCCATGCCCGCCAGGCCCGCCACCGCGCCCGAGAGGAGCAGCACCGCGAGGGCGCGCCTGCTTGAGTCCATGCCCGCGTAGTCGGCCGCGCGCGGCCCCAGGCCCATGACCGTCAGCTCGTAGCCCCAGCGGGTCTTGGCCAGCGCCCAGGCCAGCACGGCGCACCCGGCAAGGCCCATCAGGAAACCGGGGTGGATGCGCGTGCCCGGGAAGCGCGGCAGGGTGGCCGCGTCCGCGAAGATGGCCGTGCCGGGGAAGCCCATGCCCAGGGGGTCGCGCCAGGGGCCGAAATAGAGGTGCTCCATGAGGGCGATGGCCACGTAGTTGAGCAAGAGCGTGGTGATGATCTCGCTCACGCCCAGGCGCGAGCGCAGCCACGCCGGACCCGCCGACCAGCACGCGCCGCCCGCCGCGCCGGCCAGGACCATGCACGGCAGCAGAAGCCAGCCCGGCCAGGAGGGGCCCAGCGCCAGGGCCAGCCCCGAGGCGAACACCCCGCCCATCACCAGCTGGCCTTCGCACCCGATGTTCCACAGGTTCATGCGCGCGGCCACGATCACCGCCAGGCCCGTGAGCATGAGGGCCGAGGCCTTCACGAGCACCTCGGAGAAGCGCGCCCAGGTGCCGAAGGCCCCCAGAAACATTACGTGGTAGGCCTCCAGGGGGTTGGCCCCCAGGAAGGCGAAGATGGCCGCCCCGGCGGCCAGGGGAATGGCCGCGGCCAGCCCCCAGAGCAGGAAGCGCGAGCGCGCCTTGGCGGTCATCGGCAGGACTCCACGCCCGCCATGAGCGGGCAGATGCGGGCCACCTGGTCGGGGTCGGCCACGTCGAGCACGGCCAGCACGCGGCCTTCGAACATCACGGCCACGCGGTCGGCCAGGGTCAGGGCCTCGGTGAGCTCGCCCGTCACCAGCAGCACGCCCGCGTGCTCGCGCGCGGCCAGGAGGCTCTTCCACACGTCCTCGGAGGCTCCCACGTCCAGGCCCTGGGTGGGCTGGTTCACCACCAGCACGGAGGGGCGGCGCGAGAGCTCGCGGGCCAGCAGGAGCTTCTGGAGGTTGCCGCCCGAGAGCTCGCCCGAGGCTTGTTCCGGGGCCTGGGCGCGGATGTCGAAGCGCTCCATGGCCTCCAGCGTGGCCTTGCGTCCGCCGGTCCAGTCCAGGACCATGCGCCGGGTGAAGTCCCCCAGGCGGGTGAGC
Organism: Fundidesulfovibrio sp.; assembly: GCF_058402725.1. Lineage (NCBI taxonomy): Bacteria > Pseudomonadati > Thermodesulfobacteriota > Desulfovibrionia > Desulfovibrionales > Desulfovibrionaceae > Fundidesulfovibrio > Fundidesulfovibrio sp. The sequence continues at coordinate 25,656 of NZ_JBZVFJ010000011.1, forward strand.
AGGAAATTGTGGGTGAGCGACAGGGGCGGGATGCTCCCCTCGTGGTGGCGGTCTTCCGGCACGTAGGCCAGCCCGGGCTTGGGGGCCTTGGCCCAGTGGCGCGCCTCGCACGGCGCGCCTTCCAGGGCCACCGTGCCCGCGCGCGCGGGGCACAGCCCGGCCAGGGCCTCGGTGAGTTCGGTCTGCCCGTTGCCCGCCACGCCCACCACGGCCAGCACCTCGCCCCGGCGCAGGGAGAGGTCCACCTCGCGGAAGGCGGGGCGCTCAAGGTCCGGCCCGCCGGTGAAGCCCCGGAGGTTCAGCACCTCGTCTGCCGGGGCCACGGGGGGCTTGTCGATGGCGAAGATCACCTCGCGGCCCACCATGAGCCGGGCCAGGTTGGCCTTGCCCCCGGCCTCGGCCGGGGTGGTCCGGGACACAAGGCGTCCCCGTCGCAGGATGGAGATGCGGTCGGAGAGTTCCAGGGCCTCTTCGAGCTTGTGGGTGATGAAGAGGATGGTGCGCATCTCGCGGCGCAGGGTCTTGAGCACTTCGTGGAGCCCGGCCACCTCGGTGGGGGCCAGCACGGAGGTGGGCTCGTCGAAGATGAGCACCCTGGCCCCCAGGCGCAGGAGCTTGAGGATTTCCACGCGCTGGCGCTCTCCCATGGAGAGGTCGCGCACGAGGGCCTCGGGGCGGGCCTTGAGCCCGAAGCGCCCGGAGAGTTCGCGGATGCGCCGGGCCTCGCCGGGCAGGTCCAGCAGGGCGGGGCCTCCGGCGGCCAGGGCGATGTTCTCGGCCACGGTGAAGGCCTCCACCAGCATGAAGCGCTGGTGCACCATGCCCACGCCCCTGGCCAGGGCGTCGGCCGGGGAGGCGAAGCGGGCGGGCCTGCCTGACAGGACGATCTCGCCCGCGTCGGGGTGGTAGCGCCCGGAGAGGATGGACATGAGCGTGGACTTGCCCGCGCCGTTCTCGCCCAGGAGGGCGTGGATCTCCCCGGCATGGGCGGTGAGGCTCACGGCGTCGTTGGCCACGTTGGGGCCGAAGCGCTTGGTGATGCCCCTGAGCTCCAGGGCGGGATGGGGATGGGCCGGGGGGGCGTCCGGCGAGTCGGCGGGGCGCATGGCCGGGGGTTCTACGTCAAGAGCGCCGGGGAGTCGAGCCCCCCGGCGCGGTCGGAATTTGGAGAGGAGGTCCTGTTCACGCCTTGCGCAGAGGCTCGGGAAGCCGGGCAAGGTAGGTGAGCGGCGTCAGCGCCGGTTCGCCCTCGATGGCCACGCAGGCGTGGGTGATCACGGGGGGCGGGGTCTCCAGGCGGGCGTGGCGCGCGGCGGCCTCCACCAGGGACTGGAGGGCCAGCATGGTGGAGCCCGAGGAGATCACGTCGTCCAAGAGGATGACGCCGTCCACGGCCTCGGCCACGATGGAGATGGAGCGCTCGTAGAGGGCCAGGAACTTGTCGCCGCTGGTCACGGAGTCCGCGCCCACCTGGATGACCGGGCGGCGGGAGGGCTCCATGTGGGGCTTCACGCGGTTGTGCGCCACGGCGATCTCGTCCAGGCCCAGCTCGCAGGCGGCCACCTGGGCCACCTGGAGGCCCTTCTCCACGGCCGTGACCATGCCCACGCGGCGCTTCCCGGCGATCATGGGGCGCAGCCTGTCGGCCAGCAGGCGTCCCAGGTCGCGGTTGAGGCGGATCTGCCCCACCAGGTCCAGGGAGGCGATGCGCGCTTCGCCGCCCTGGCCGTCGGGCAGCCAGACCCAGGGCAGCTGGACCTTGTAGCCCAGGCCTTCCACGTGGAGGGCGTGCTTGTCGCCGGATTCGCGCACCGGGCGTTCGTAGATCATGGGATGCTCCTTGCGGCCGGGCGGTGCGCCCGAAGCCGCGAAGGCCCCGCATACCACGCCTCGGGCCGCCAGCACAACGGGCGCGGGCTCTACCGGATGAGCATCAGGAGCGTGGAGTCGCCCGTGCCGCACACGTCCAGGAGCGTGGCGCGCTGTTCGCGCACGAGGGCCTGCGCCTCGTCGCGTCCGGTGATCAGGAAATCCGCCTCCATGCGGCGTTCTTCCGGCAGAATGTCCTGGATGAAGTCCATGCGCCTCCAGGCGATGTAGAACCTGGCCGTGTGTTCGTGCACGATGGTGGTGGCCAGCGTGAACTTCCGCCCGGCGGAGGCGAGTGGGCGGCAATCGGCGGCCAGCCGGTCGATGAAGCGGTCGGCGCAGGCGTCGCGGACCCAGGTGGATGTGCGCGCGAGGTTGGCGTTGCGGACGGTGTTGAAGGCGCCGACGGCGGCGACGGCCAGGAGAAAGGCCCAGACCCAGGGGGCGGACCGCCTGAATCCGTTCACGAGGCATTCGCCGGAGAGCGCGAACACGAGCGCCATGACCGGGTGCAGAAAGAGCGTGGCGCGCTCCACCAGATAGGGGGTGCCGAACAGGTGGTGCTCCAGCACGAGTCCGCCGCACACCAGCAGCAACAGGGCCGTCGCCCGCCCGAAAGGCGCTCGTGCCCGGTCCGGGCATTCCGGGCGCCTGGAAGCCGACAGGCCCAGGACCATGGCCGCCGCCAGGGCGAGGGCCAGCCCCCAGGCCGTGGCCGCGAAGATGTGGGGCGGCAGGTGCGGCTCGTAGAGGGTCACGCGCACGAAGCTGGCCAGGGAACCGTCCACAAGGCCTGCCTGGCTGCCCCACCAGTGTTCGTTCTGCTTCACGGCCAGGCGCAGGGCGCCGGCATAGGTGGCCCAGAGCAGGGCGAGCGTGGCCAGGGAGGGCAGGGCGTGGAGCCACGCCGAGGCCGCGCCGCGCGTCCGGGCCTCGCGCAGCAGAAGCCATGCCGTGACGCCGAGCCCGGCGAGATAGGGGTATACGAACGACAGGTTGGCCAGAACGGCCACGGACAGGGGCACGGCGGCCAAAGCCCAGGCGCGGCCCTCCGGGCGCAGCAGCGCGGCCAGCCCCAGGAGCAGGAAGCCCAGGCCCAGGGAGTAGCCGCGCGCGAGAGAGAGGAAATCCAGAAGATAGGGGTTGGCCAGAAGCAGCAGGGTCAACAAGGGGGCGCGGTAGCCCCCGGCGAGGTGCGGAGCCATCCGGCAGGCGCAGGCCACGTAGAGCGCCCCGCCAAGCATCGCAGGGAGCCTGGCCGCCCAGTCGTGCTGCCCGAATGCGGAGATGCTGGCCTGCATGAGCAGCGAGTTGAGCAGGTGGTTGTTCAAGGCCGCGATGGCTGAATCGGCGAGCAGTTTGGTGATGTCGTCCAGGGGCAGCGGGGTGGCGCTCCAGGCCTCGTCGCAGGTCATGGAGAGGGTGAAGCCGCGCGAGATGCAATACGCCAGGGCGGCCAATCCCAGAATGTTTGCGGCGATACGCGGCGTCAAAGGGGAACCTTTGCCTCGGGGGATGAAACGGGGCCTTCCGGTCCGCCGGAAGGCCCCGTTGAGTGACGTCAGGCCCGGCGAGCTACTCGGGCAGCTTGCCGTTCACGCCCTTGAGCAGCCAGCGCATGGTGTAGAGTTCCTTCACCGTGGCGCGCTGCCCGGCGGGGATCATCACCTGTCCGGCCTGGTCCGCCATGGGGCCCAGGAAGGAGTTGTCCGTGCCCTTCTTGATCAGGTCGATCTCGGCCAGGACCTTCTTCTGCACCTCGGCGGGGACCTTCTCGTTGAACTTGGAGAGCTTGATGGCGTCTTCCTCGAAGCCCCAGTAGAGTTCTTCGGCCTTCCAGGTTCCAGCCAGCTTGGCGTTCACCAGCTTCACGTAGAACTTGCCCCAGTTCCAGATGGTGGAGGCCAGCACGCACTTGGCCCCGAATTCGGCGGCGTCCGCGCCGTAGCCGATGGCGGGCACGCCCTTGGCGCAGGCGGCCAGGGAGGAATCGGGAGTGTCGGCCATCTGGCGGATCAGAGTGCAGCCGCGCTGCACCAGGGCCTCGGCCATGGTGGTTTCGCCGATGGGGTCGCGCCAGCTCTTGAGCCAGACCACGGTGTTCAGGGTGTCGACGTCGAATTTGGTTCCGGATTCGGCCAGGCCCTTGAGCAGGCCGTGGGTGAAGCCGTTGATGCCGCGGATGGGCTCGGGGATGGGGTTGGTGGCCACGGTGCCCACCTTGGTGAAGCCCATGAGGCCCGCCATGTAGCCCACGATGTATTCGCCCTGCTCGATGCGGGCCATGTAGTTGCCCATGTTGGGGGCGGTCTTGTAGCCGGAGCAGTGCTCGAAGGTGATCTTGGGGAAGTCCTTGGCCACCTGGAGCATGGGGTCCATGTGCTCGAAGGTGGTGCCGAAGATCATGTCGTAGCCGTCCTGGGCGAACTGGCGGAAGACGCGCTCGCCGTCGGCCGCGCCCACGTTCTCGGCGATGGCCACTTCGATCTTGTCGCCAAGCTGGCGCTTGAGTTCCTCGATGCCCACGTAGTGGGCGTAGTTCCAGCCCTGGTCGTTGACGGTGCCGATGAGGGCGAACGCCACCTTGAGTTTCGCGGCCTCAGCCCGGCAGGGCAGGACGGCCAGCACGGCCAGGCAGAGGGCCGCGAGGATCGAACGAGCGCGCATGGAGCCTCCTGGTTGGGGAAATGTCGAAGCGCCGGAAAGATGCCGCAAACCGCCGCGTTTGTAAATCGGGAGGGTGTCCGCTTCGGTCTGGATTGGCGCGAAACATGTTTCAATCCGGGAGTTTGCCTTTCACGCCCTTGAGCAGCCAGCGCATGCTGAGCAGCTCCCTGTCCATGGCCCTGGCCCCGGCCGGGACCATCACCTTTCCCGCCTGGTCCTCCAGCGGCCCCAGGAAGGAATCGTCCGCGCCGGACTTGATGCGCTCAAGCTCCGCCAGCACCTTGGCCCGCACGGCCTGCGGGACGCTCTCATGGAAGGGCGAGAGCGACACCGCGCCTTCCGCGAAGCCCCAGTACACGTCCTGGGCCTTCCAGGTTCCGTCCAGGCGGGCCTGCACCTTCTTCACGTAGATGCCGCCCCACTCCCAGAGGGTGGAGACCAGCACGCAGGCGCCGCCGAAGCGGGCCGGGTCCGCGCCGTAGCCGATGGCGGGCACGCCTCTGGCGCAGGCGGCCAGGGAGGAGTCCGGGGTGTCGGCCATCTGGCGGACCAGGGTGGCCCCGCGCTGGATGAGGGCCTCGGCCACGGTGGTCTCGCCCTGGGGGTCGCGCCAGGAGTTGAGCCAGGCCACGGTGTTCACGCCCGTCTTGTCGAAGGCCGCGCCGGATTCGGCCAGGCCCTTGAGGAGCCCCCGGGTGAAGCCGTTGACCCCGCGCACCACCTCGGGGATGGGGTTGGTGGCCACCGTGCCCACCCGGGAAGAGCCCATGAGCCCGGCCATGTAGCCCGCCAGGTACTCGGCCTGCTCCATGCGCCCCATGTACACGCCCGCGTTGGGGGCGGTCTTGTAGCCGGAGCAGTGCTCGAAGGCCACGGCCGGGAACTCCCCGGCCACCTTGAGCAGGGGGTCCATGTGCTCGAAGGTGGTGCCGAACACCAGGGAGCAGCCGTCCTGGGCGAACTGGCGGAAGACGCGCTCGGCGTCGGCCGCGCCCACGTTCTCGGCCACGGAGACTTCGATCCTGTCGCCCAGTTTCTGTTTGAGTTCCTCGATGCCCAGGGCGTGGGAGTGGTTCCAGCCCTGGTCGTTGGCCGAGCCCAGCAGGGCGAAGCCCACCTTGAGCCGCTGGGCCTGGGCCGGGACCTGGGCCGCCGTCGGGGAAGAGAAGGCCGTCAGGGCCGCCAGCAGGAAGGCGGCCGCGAGGATCGGGATGCGCATGGAACCTCCTTGCGCGAGGGGACTTTTCCCAGGCAATGCCCCAGGCGGTGGGCTTTGTAAATCCGCCCGGCCCTTGCGGACCCCGATGCGGAGCGCCGACGCGAAACGGCGCACCGTGGGGGAGGGGGGCGGCAGTCCGGGGCCGACGGGGGGGGAGCGGCGGGCCGCGCGGCCGGACGTGGCCGTCTGACCGGGCTTGAAACCGGGTCCGGAACGCGTATAGTCCGGGCACCATGAGTCCCGGGAAACGCGACGGCGGCGACATCGCCGCCCGGCTGCGCGGCGAGTTGGACGCCCTGGCGCGCCGCGAACGCCATTGCCAGATGCTCAGGCGTCTGCTGGAGGAGTTGCGCGAGGAGTACCGCTCCCTGGCGCTCTCCGCGCCCGACGCCATCGTGGCCTGCGACGCCAGGGGGCAGGTGGTGTTCTACAACCACGCGGCCCAGGCGCTCTTCGGGCGCGAGCCCGAGGAAGTGATGGGCAAGAGCCTGGAGTTCCTGCTGCCCGAGCGCATGCGCGAGCGCCACGTCCAGGGGTTCGGCCGGGCGGCCCGCGCCGGCCGGACGCTCAAGCCCCGCGTGGCCGTGGAGTGCGTGGGCCTGCGCGCCGACGGGTCGGAGTTTCCGGTGGAGATCACCCATTCCAGCTGGAAGCGCGGCCAGGCCACGTACTTCGCGGCCTTCATCCGCGACATCTCCGAGCGCAAGCACTACGAGCGCCTGCGCGAGGACGTGGAGCGCATCGTGCGCCACGACCTCAAATCGCCGCTCCTGGGCATCGTGGGCTTCGCGCGCCTGCTCATGGAGGACGATTCCCTCACGGAGAAGCACCGGGAGTGGGCCCGGCTCATCCACGACTCGGGCCAGCAGATGGACCGGCTTCTGGCCAATTCCCAGGCCATGCTGCGCATGCGCCAGGGCGACTACTCCGTCACCCCGCGCCCCGTGGACCTGCCCCGCCTCCTGGAGGAGCTGGGCAAGCGCTTCGAGCCCGTGCTGCGCGAGCGGGGAGTGGGCCTGGCCTGCGAGACCTCTCCGGTCCAGGGGGGGGAGGGCGCGTGCAGCATCCAGGGAGAGGAGGCCTTCCTGGACGACATGCTCTCCAACCTGATCAAGAACGCCGTGGAGGCCTCCCCCGAAGGCGCGAGCGTGAGCGTGACCCTGCGCCGCGAGGGCGGGCACGCGGTGGTGGACATCCACAACCTGGGGGTGATCCCTCCCGGCGTGCGCGAGCGCTTCTTCGAGCCCTACGTCACCTCGGGCAAGCCCGGGGGCACGGGCCTGGGGGCGCACAGCGCGCTGCTCATCGCGCGCGCCCACGACGGCGAGATCGACTTCACCAGCGACGAGGAGGAAGGCACCCACGTGCTGGTGCGCCTGCCCATGGGCACGCCCGGCGAAGCTTCGGCGGAGCCGCCCGCACAATCCCCCGGGGAGTTTCCCGGCGAATAGCCCCCGGCGGCCGGGCGTCGGCCCGTCCTGCGCGCCCCGGCCCGCATCCGGCCTCGCGACGGCGCGCCCCGCTCCGGCGGCCGCGCCCGCCCTATTCCACCACCCTCCGGGCGTGGGAGAAGCACTCCGAATACCACCCGCTGAAGCGGCGCACCCGCACGCCCTCGGCGTGGGAGTCGATGATTTTCCCCTCGCCCAGCCAGAGCACCACGTGGGAGACGCGCGCGCCGCTTTTGGTGGTGATGAAGAGCAGGTCCCCCACCTCGAAGGGTTCGCCGGGGGCGAGCCTGCGGCCCGGGGCCTGGGGGCCGTCGGCCTGGGCCGCGATGAGCGAGGTGAAGCGCACGCCCAGCCCGTAGTTGTAGACCCAGGACGTGAAGTTGGAGCAGTCGAGCCCCTGGCCCTCGCCCGGGTTCCAGGCGGGGATGTGGTGGTGGCGGTAGTTCAGGCCCTCGTAGCGCCGGGCCACGGCGGCGATGCGCAGGCGCTTCCAGGCCGCCGGGTCCGCGCCCCGGGGGGCTTCCACGCCGGGGTAGGCGCGCGCGCGCGGCCCCCAGGAGCCGTAGCGGCCGGAATACCAGGCGGACTCGGGGGCGTCGGTCTGGGGCAGGCGGTCGCGCTCGGGGAAGTCGGCGGTGAGGCTCGCGGGGTCGATGGCCTGGGGAGGCCCCTGGCCCAGGGCGGCTCCCGGGGCCAGGGCGGCCCAGAACAGGACGAGGGCGGCCAGCAGGCAGAACGCGGCGCGGGCGGAGGGGATGCGTGGGGACGGTGCGGGCATGGCGTCTCCTTGCGTTTCCGGCGTGGCCGGGTCGGGTCCGTCAGTGCTCCAGGATCTCCTCGAAAACGGCCTGGAGGTCGAACTCGTTGTAATAACGGCATTCCACGTCGGAGAGGGTGTCCAGGGCGCGGCGCAGGGCCTGGGCGTCTTCCGGGGCCTGCTCCATGGCCGTCTTGAAGGCGGCGCGCAGGTCGTCGAAGATCTTGCCGGAAGCGGCCTTCACGGCCTCCTTGGCCACGTACTGGGCGTACTGGCGCGAGTAGAGCTCGCAGCTTTGGGCGTCCATCCGTTCATTCCTTGGCTGGGACCACGAGCCCCAGGTCGTCGATCCTGCCCTTGAGGGGCAGTTTCACGGTGCAGGCCGCGCCCCCGGGCGTCTGCGCCAGGGAGACGTGGCCGAAAAGCTTGCGCGCGGCGGCCCGGGCGATGGGCAGGCCGAACCCCGTGCCCATGGGCTTGGTGGAGTGGAAGGGCAGAAAGAGCGCGGCGGGGTCCTCCCCTGGGGGCAGGCCGCCGCTGCCCTGCACGATGAGGTCCAGATGGCTGGGCACGGAGGGGTCCTGGGCGCTGGAGATGGTCAGCCAGGGCCTGGCCGGGTCCATGGCCTCCAGGGCGTTGGCGAGCACCTCGCGCAGGAGCGTGGCCAGCAGGGCCGGGTCGGACTGCACCTCGGGGCGGCGCGGGTCCAGCGCCCAGCGGGGTTCCAGCCCGTCGGGCCAGCCGGGCCGGGCCTGGAGCTCGTCCGTCAGGGAGCGCAGCAGGGGCTCCAGGGCCACGGCGGAGAAGCCGGGCTCGGCGAGCTCCACGGCGTTGAGGTTGGAGATGTCGCGGGTCATGCGTTCCAGGCGCAGGGCCTCGTCGAGGATCACGCGGGCCTTCTCGCGCATGCCGGGGTCGCCGTCGGCGCGCAGGATGCGCGATGCGGCCGCGCCGATCACGGTGAGGGGGTTGCGCGTCTGGTGGAAGAGCCCCTGGAGCACGGGCTGGGCCACGGAGTCGCGGTGGGCGGTGTGGCCGCGCACGCGCACGAGCATGCACAGGTCCAGCAGGTCCACCACGGCGGAGGCCACGGCCGGGACCTGCTCCTGGGGCACGTGGCGGCGCACGCCGCGCACGAAGTACTGGCGGCTCTTGATCTCGCCCAGCATGGTGAACTGCACGCCGATGCCGCAGCGCGCGGCGTCCGCGCCCTGCTGCCACAGCTCCTGGAGGAAGGCGTCGTCCCAGGGCCTGTGCCAGAGGGTGGAATACCAGCCCACCCAGAAGCGCTTGGACGCGCCGCCCCAGTATTCCAGGGCGAAGTCCAGGTAGGCGCGGGGGGAGGCCTTGCGGAAGAGGGCGTCCAGGTACTTGCCGGCCTTGCGCCCCCGTTCGGCCAGCATGGCGGCCCAGGGCCGAAGGATTTCCAGGCGCGCCTCGTCCAGCCCGATCTCGCGGCGGAAGTAATCGAAGCGGGGCAGCGAGGGGCCTGGGGTCATGGGCGCGCTTCCGCCGGAGTCAGGGCCTGTCGGCCGGACGCATGGACTGGGCGGCGGCGAAGCCCGAGGCCCAGGCCCAGTGGAGGTTGTAGCCGCCCAGCTGGCCGGTCACGTCCATCACCTCGCCGGTGAAGTAGAGGCCGGGCACGCCAAGGCTCTCCATGGTCTTGGAGGAGATGGCCTTGGTGTTCACGCCTCCGGCGGTGACCTCGGCCTTCTTGTAGCCCGCCACCTCCTTGGGGGTGAACTCCCAGGCGGTGAGGCGCTTCACGATCCAGGCGGCCTCCTCCTTGCGCAGTTGGGCCACGGGCTTGGCCCCGATCTCCGGGGGCACCACCATGCCCGCCAGGCGCGCGGGCAGGAGCTTGGAAAGCACCGTCTTCACCTGGGACTTGGTGTTGCGGGCCTTCTGGAGGGTCTCTTCCGGCGAGGCCGTGGGCGTGAGGTTCAGGGTGACGGGCTTTCCCGCGCGCCAGTAGGAGGATATCTGCAGGGCCGCCGGGCCGGAGAGGCCCTTGTGGGTGAAGAGCAGGTCGTCCTCGAAGGCCGTGGCGCCCATGGAGATGCGCACGGGCAGGGAGATGCCCGAGAGCGCGGCCATGCCCCATCCGGGGCCCATCACCAGGGGGGCGAGCGCCGGGCGCGGTTCCACCAGCTCCAGCCCGAAGGTCTCGGCCACGCCGTAGCCGAAGCAGGAGGACCCGGTCTGGGGCCAGGCAAGTCCGCCCGCAGCCACCACCAGGTTGGCCCCGAACACGGCCCCGCCGGACCAGAACACGCGGAAGTGTTCGCTGCGTTCGATGTTCTTGATGCGCGCGCCCATGTAGAAGTGCACGCCGCTTTGCTGGCAGAGGCGCTCCAGAAGGTCGGCCACGGCCTGCGCGCCCTGGGGGCAGAAGAGCTGGCCGTGACGCTCCTCCACGCTCGAAAGCCCGTTCTCTTCGAGGAAGGCCTTGAAGTCCAGGGCCTTGAAGCGGCTCAGCGCGGAGAGAACGAAGTGGGGGTTGTCCGAGAGGAAGTTCTCCGGCCCCACGCGGGTGTTGCCGAAGTTGCACCGGCCGCCGCCGGTGATCTTGAGCTTTTTCCCGGTCTGGTTGTTGTGGTCGAAGACGGCCACGGAGAGGCCCCTGCGGGCCGCCGTCAAAGCGCAGAACAGGCCGGATGCCCCGGCTCCGATGATCACGGCGTCGTATCCGAACATGAGGGCTGCGATACGCCATCCCGTGCCCGGGAGCAAGGCGCAAGGCGCGGCGGATCAGATGAGGCGTCTGGCCCCGGCGAAGGAGGCGTTCCAGACGGGATCGTCCAGGGAGCCTTCCTTCACCGCGCCGGGGGTGGAGGCCGCGTGCACGAAGCGTCCGTCGTCCACATAGATGCCCACGTGGTTCACGCCCTTTTTGCCGAAAAACACGAGGTCGCCGGGCTTGAGGTCTTCGCGGGTCACGGGGCGTCCTTCCCGGAACTGCTCGCGGGAGCTTCGGGGCAGGTCCAGGCCGCTCCTGCCGTAGACGTAGCTGGTGAGCCCGGAGCAGTCGAAGCCGCGCCGGGGGCTTTCGCCGCCGGGCACGTAGGGCTTGCCCAGCAGGGAGCGGGCCGTGCGGATGAGGGCTGCGGGGTCCGGGGGCGCGGCTTCGGGGGCCAGGGCCGGGGCAGGGCCGGTCTGGACGATCCTGGGCGGCGCGGGCGTCGGAGACTTGGCGGCGGCCTTGTCGGCGGGGCGTCGGCCCGTCGACAGACCGTCGGCCCAGGCGGCCAGGGCGGCCTCGTCCTGGGCGCTGAACTGGACAGGGACCGCCGGGGCGGGAGGCGAAGGCGCGAGCGCAGAGGCGATGGCCCCGCGCACCTCGCCGGAGGCGACGCCGCGCACCGCGCCTGCCAGGGCTGGGGAGGGCGCGGCGGAGGCCGGGACGCCGGGTTCCTTGCGATTCACCGCCCTGGCCAGCACGTCCGCGAACCCGCGCGACAAGGGGAGGGGGCCTGAGGGTTGCGCCTCCCGGAGCGGTGCGGTGTCTCGCGGCGTGACGGGTCCTATGGCCATGGGGAGCCTCCGGAGCCGTCAATGCATGCGCCGTGCCGAGGTCGCGGGTCAGCCCAGGTCCAGCTCCAGGCCCACGGGGCAGTGGTCCGAGCCCGTCACCTGGGATTCGATCCAGGCGCGCTTCACCCGGGGCCGGAGTTCCTCGGAAACGTAGAAATAGTCGATGCGCCAGCCCACGTTGCGGCTCCTGGCCTGGAAGCGGTAGTCCCACCAGGTGTAGTGGCCGCCGCCCTGCTCGAAGAGCCGGAAGCAGTCCACGTAGCCGTGGGCGATGAAACGGTCCAGCCAGGCGCGCTCCTCGGGCAGAAAGCCCGAGGTCTTTTCGTTGGACTTGGGGTTTTTCAGGTCCAGCTCGGTGTGGGCCGTGTTGAAGTCGCCGCAGGCCACGATGGGCTTGGCGAGGCGCAGCTCCTGGGCGTGGGCCAGGAAGGCCTCGTAGTAGGCCATCTTGTAGTCCAGGCGGTCCTGCCCGCGCTGGCCGTTGGGGAAGTAGACCGTGAGGAAGTGAAACTCCGGATACTCCAGGTGCAGAAGCCGCCCTTCGCCCCGGAAGCGCGGGTCGGGCAGCTCGGCGTTCACGGCCAGGGGGGCGCGCCGGTGGTAGGCCCCCACGCCCGAGTAGCCCTTCTTCACCGTGCAGGAGACGAAGCTGGGCCGGTAGCCGTGGACCTCCCCGAAGTCGGCCTCGTGGCCGGGCTGGATCTTGGTCTCCTGGAGCCCCGCCACGTCGGACCCCGAGGCCGCCAGCCACTCGAAGAAGCCCTTGCCCGCCACGGCGCGCAATCCGTTGACGTTCCAGGAATGAAGGATCACGGCGTCGCCTCCCCGGCCGTCAGCACCCGGGCCGAGAGCGTGGAGCCGTCCCAGTCCAGGCGCACGTAGCCGCCCGAGGCCAGGTCGCCCGGGTTGACCACCAGCGTGCGCCCGATGCGGTCCTCGCCGCGCGCCTCGTGGATGTGCCCCGTGAGGCACACCTGGGGCTGCGCCTCCTCGATGAAGGCCCGCACCGCCGGGGAGCCCACGTGCGCGCCGCTGGGCAGCCGGTCCGCCGCCGTGCCTTGGGGCGGGTTGTGGCACACCAGGAGCAGGGCCTCGCAGTCTTTCACCCGGGCGTGGACCTCGCGCAGCCACTGGCCCAGCTGTTCGTCGGGGACCTCGCTGGGCGTGCCGAAGGGCGTGGGCGCGGACCAGCCCACCCCCATGGCGCACAGGCCCGGGGCCAGCCGGACCACCCGGCCGTGCAGGTTCATGCCCGAGGCCTCCAGCGTCTCCTGGGCCGCCAGGCGGTCCATGTTGCCGATCTGGGCCAGCACGCGGGGATTGAGGCGCGTCACGGCGTCGATCACACGGGAGGCCTCCTCCCGGCCGCCCCGGTTGGTCATGTCGCCGGAGACGATCACCCCGGCAGCGCCTGGCAGCTCGGGGATGCGGGAGAGGTTGGCGGTCTGGCCGTGGATGTCGCCGATGCCGATCCAGTAGGGGGGTTGATTGGTCATGCGCGGTCCGTGGTTGGATTGGTTCTTTGCCGACGGGAGGCTCCATGATAGCAGAAAGCCCCATGGCCCACAACGAAGCCGCCGCCTCCCCGCCGGACAAGGCCGCCCTGCGCCGCGCCCTGCTGGCCCGGCGCGACGCCCTGCCACCCGGGGCCGGAAGCCTGGCCGGAGAACAGGCCGCCGCCCTGCTGGAGACCCTGCCGCGCTGGCTGGAGGCCCGCGAGGTGTTGGTGTACCTGGCCTTCCGGGGCGAGGTGGACTGCTCCGGGATCATGCAGACCCTCTGGCGGCGCGGCGCGCGCGTGCTGGCCCCGCGCTGCCGCCCGGGCGAGCGCGGCGTGCTGGACGTGGCCTGCGTCAGCTGCTTCGAGGAGTTGGCCCCCGGTGCCTACGGCATCCTGGAGCCGGACCCGGACCGCTGTCCCGCCCTGCACGCCTTCGCCCCCGGCGCGGCCCTGATCCCCGCCGTGGCCTTCGACCGCCAGGGCGCGCGCCTGGGCTTCGGGCAGGGCTACTACGACAGGCTGCTGGCGCGCCCCGCCCTGCGCGACACGTTCCTTGTGGGACTGGCCCACCCCTTCCAGGTGCTGGATAAAATCCCCACCGATCCCTGGGACCGCCCCGTGCAAGCCGTGGTGACGCCCGAGGATGTGCTGTTCACGCGGTGAGGCCTCCGGCGGCCAGAGAGGGCGCTGCCCTCTCTGGACTCTTCCGGCCCTACAACCACAAGCGCACGCGAAACCAGAGGTCGATCCATGTCCGTCACGTTCATCCCCTTCGCCTTCCCCGGCATCCCCGGCGTACGCGCCGCCTTCACCACCGCCGCCACCGGCCCGGACCGGGGCAACATCTCCCGCAACGTCCCCCACGACCCGGACGCCGTGCGCGCCAACCGTCAGGGGCTGATGGAAAGGCTGGGCTTCGCCCACTGGTGCTCGCTCAAGCAGGTGCACGGCACGGACATGGCCTTCGACCCGGACCCCGTGGGGCCGGGGGACGGCTCGGGCATCGTGGCCGACGGCAGCGCCACCGCCACGCCCGGCAAGGCCCTGGTGATCAAGACCGCCGACTGCCAGCCCATCCTGCTGGCCCACAAGGACGGCCGCCACGTGGCCGCGCTCCACGTGGGCTGGCGCGGCAACGTGCTGGAATTTCCCCAGAAAGGCGTGCAGGCCTTCTGTGAGCGCTACGGCCTGGACCCCGCCGACCTCTCGGCCGTGCGCGGCCCGAGCCTGGGGCCTGCCATGAGCGAGTTCAAGAACTTCGAGATGGAATTCGGCGAGCGCTTCCGCGACTTCTTCGACCCCGCCACAAGCACGGTGAACCTCTGGCGGCTCGCCGTGGCCCAACTGACGGAGGCGGGATTGCGCCGGGAGCGCATCTACGGCCTGGACCTGTGCACCCACAGCCTGGCCGAGTTCCATTCCTACAGAAGGGACAAAGGGGCGTCGGGCAGGCAGGCGAGCCTGGTGTGGATCGGCTGAGGCGGGAATCCTGCCCGTAGGGCCCCGCCGCAGGTGAGCAGAGGGGGCGCTCTTCCTCGCAGCATATACGGGGGCGGAGCGTAACTCGCCCGGCAGACGCATGCCCGCCGGGCGACGTTTCTTTCAGTCTAGACGCCGAACAGCGCCTTGGCCCTGCGCAGCAGGCGCAACCTGTTGGCGAGGCCGTTGCGGCCCTTTGCAACGTTTTTCATCAGGTGTTGTTTTGTCGTTGAACAGTATAGAGTTTTGCTGTATGGCATCGCTATTGAATATCGACCTAGGTGTTTCGTGTGTCTTATGGAGGCTGTCTGGGCGCGTGTCAACTGTCTGTCTCTGACGATGGCTTGGTCGAGGTACACCTTGTCGGTTTGTTCTCTGTTGTTGCGCACACTGCTGTGCAATACTAAACAGTCCAATGGGGCGAGGGGGTGTTTCATTTGTCTCGGAATTTCTATAGGATATTTCTATTTGTTGTGTTCGTGCTGGCATTGTCAGCCTGTTCGTCGCTTACACCGAAGTCAACCGTTGTTAGTCCTGTTTTAGGTCAGGGCGGTGAGAAAAAGAAACTGTCGATTGTCAGGATGGAATCGACTCATGCCGGGTCGAGTTCGAGTATCGTGCTCATGTCGATGCCGGTGATGTCTCCCGTTATAGTAGTTGCTGGTGCAGGACATGCAGTTTCAAGGGACCGAGTGATGGATGGTCCTAGAGAGATGCTGGACAGGAAATGTTTGGCTGCAATTGAGAGCGTGCTGTCAAGAGACGTTTCTGTTGAATATGTGGGGTGCTCAGATCTGAGGTTGCCTGATGGAGTCGGTGCTCGCGGTGATGCAGAAGTCAGGCAGCTGGCAAAGACTGTAGTTGAGTATAATCATCTGAATTGTGCGATTATAGTGAAGCCGTTTTTCACTCTTGCAGCTGGACTGAACAAGACTCTTGTTTTGTGCATTGATTGGAGGGTTGTCGATGCATCAGGAAATGATGCATTTTTGGCAAGGACTGTTGTTCACGCTTCTGAAAAGGTCGAGATACTTCCAGACACTAGGGATGGCAAATATCATGACCTTTGGGTTGGTCTGACAATGAAAAGCACTGAGGATTTTTTGCTCATGTTGCAAGGTGATAGGCCTGTACATTCACGAGAGCTTCCTGCAGCTCTTCGTTTTGAATATGGCCCATAGGCCGTATTGAAACATCTTCAGCCAGGGCCTCTCAGCAGAAGGCGTATCAAGAAATCGATTATTATCCAAGTATTGGTTCTTTATCATCCCGGAGAGTGCCCTATACAGAGACCCCTGCACGGTAAAACGCCTCAATAGACCTTCCAACTATTCGTAATTCA
>NZ_JBZVFJ010000012.1:0-40835 GCF_058402725.1 Fundidesulfovibrio sp.
TGTGGCCCACTCTTCGGGAGAAATCACGTCGGGCCAGCGGAATTCGGGCTTGAGCCAGGCAAGGGGACCCTGCCCGGGCCTGTCGATGAGATAGGCGAGGCTCGATTCGCTCAGGCCGCCTTCCCCAGCCGCCTCGGTGAGGAAGCGGCAGGTGGCGTCTGCGGGCGGCGCGAGCGAATCGATGGGCATGGCGAAGCTCCCTGCGGCCGATGCGGCAGCTGAGACGGCGCCCGAACAACCAGCCGCCAGCCGGAACCGGCACGTGCTGCTCCTGTCATGGATAGCGGCATCGCCCTGTCTTCGCAAGGAAAACAGTGAGGCACGCTTGCAATCAGGGGGCGGGGCCCTGCGGCGTTGAGCCGCCTGGGCGCAGGATGGCGGGGGCGGCGACCAGGGGGCGATCCGCAGACTCGACGAGAGAGCACCCGAGGGAACCGGGGGTGGCTTCCGCCGCGACCTGGGTCGGTGCGCGGGCCTGGGGAGCGCTTTCGTGCGCGGAGGCCCGGCCCGCACGTTGTCAGGGCAGGTCTCAGCGGGCGCGGCGTCCCTTCTTCCCGCCCGCCTTGCCCGCGAGCTTGCGCTGCTGCCGCCGGGGCAGGCCCATGCGGTCGTCGGCCAGGGCCAGGTTCACCTCCAGGCGCGCAAGGCTCACGTCTTCGAGCGTCACGCGCACCTTCTGGCCCAGGCGGAAGCGCCGCCCGGTGCGCTGGCCCAGCAGCTCCTGGCGCTCGGGGAACAGGGCGTAGTAGTCGTCCGTGAGCGTGGAAAGGCGCACCAGCCCCTCGCAGAGCACTTCGGGCAGCTCCACCCAGAACCCGAAGTCCGACAGCGAGCTGACCACGCCCTCGAACTCCTGCCCGGTCTTGTCGCGCAGGAAGAGCACGGCCGCTCGCTTGAGCATCTCGCGCTCGGCCTCCATGGCCGCGCGTTCGCGCAGGCTCAGGGTGTCGCACACGGTCTGGAGCCTTCGCGCCGTGACGGGCTGGGCCTCGCCCCGCAGCACGGCCTTGAGGGCGCGGTGCACGCAGAGGTCGGCGTAGCGGCGGATGGGCGAGGTGAAGTGGCAGTAGCACTCCGAGGCCAGGCCGTAGTGCCCGGCGTTCACGGTGTGGTAGCGCGCCTGCATCATGGAGCGCAGGAGCAGGCGGCTGGCAAGGAACTCCAGGTCCGTGCCCCGGGAGCGCTCCACCAGCTGCTGGAGCCCCTTGGGTGTGGGTTCGGAGGGCAGCGAAAGGCCCAGTTCCGTGCGCGAGAGCACGCCGAAGAGCGTCTCCAGCTTGTCCGGATCGGGCTCGGGGTGCACGCGGTAGGGCAGGGGCGCGCCGTGCTCCGTGAGATGCCGGGCCACGGCCTCGTTGGCCGCGATCATGAACTCCTCGATGATGCGGTGGGAGAAGCGCCTCTCTCGCGCGCGGATGTCCACCCCCCCGGTGGCGGGGTCCAGGCGGATCTCGGGTTCGGGCAGTTCGAAATCCAGGCTGCCGCGCTCCTCTCGCCGCGCCCGCACGGCCCGGGCCAGGGTCTCGGCGCGGCGCAGCATGGGCATCAGCGGGGCCAGGGCCTCACGCTCGGGGCCATCCTCCTCCAGGGCGGCGTGCACCTGCTCATAGGTGAGCCGGGCCTTGCTTCGGATCACGGCCGACGCGAAGTCGCAGCGCCCGGGCAGGCCGGAGGCGTCGAAGCGGATGGCCACGGCCATGGCCAGGCGGTCCACGCCGGGATTGAGGCTGCACAGCCCGTTGGAGAGGGCCTCGGGGAACATGGGCTCCACCGAGAGCGGGAAGTAGCAGGAGTTGCCGCGCTCCATGGCCTCGCGGTCCAGGGGCGAGCCCGGGGGCACGTAGTGGGCCACGTCGGCGATGGCCACGCGCAGCAGGAAGCCCTTGCCGTCCTCCTCCACGAGGACGGCGTCGTCGAAGTCCCTGGCGGTCTCGCCGTCGATGGTCACGAAGTCGAGCCCGCGCAGGTCCTGCCTGCCGGGGAGGTCGGCCTCGCCGGGCGCGGCGGGGAGCAGGGCGGCCTGTTCCAGGCAGCGCTCCGGGAAGGGGCCCGGGATCTGGTGGTTGAGCTTGACCATGCGCTCCTGCACGGCCAGGTCGGTCTCGCGGCCCAGGGACTCCACGAGGCGCGCCGCGAAGAGCTGGTGGTCGAGCATTTCCCCGGCCTCCAGGGCGAGCACGTCGCCGGGGGCGGGATCCTTGCCGCCCGGGGCGGTCTCCAGGAGCAGGGCGTGCAGGTGGCGCGGATCGGTGGGGCGGCACAGGGCCAGGCCCGGCTTGATCAGGCGCTCCACGCGGCAGGGCATGGCCTGCATGCCGCGCTCCAGCACGCGCACGATGCGTCCCTCCGGGTTGCGCCCGCCATGGCGGGTGAGGGCCACGGCCACGCGGTCGCCGTGCCAGGCCAGGCCGAAGTCGCGCGGGTTGATGAACACGTCCTTGCGGCGCTTGTCGTCGAGGATCACGTAGCCCACGCCCGAGCGCTGCACCTCCAGGCGTCCCGTGACCAGGCGCATGCTCTCGGCCAGGCCCCAGGCCCCCTGGATGCGGATGATCCGCCCGCTCTGGGTGAGCGTTTCCAGCAGGTGCAGAGCCTGGGCCTTCTGGACCTTGTGCGCGCCAAGCCCCGAGAGCACGTCCTTCACGGTGAGGGGCCTGCCGCGCTCCTTGAAGAGGGCCAGGAGCGATGCCTCGTCCATGCGCGCCGCGTCGCGTCCCGTCTTGCGGGCGCGCTTGGCCAGGCGGTCGGATCGTTTGGAGCTCATGCGGCCTCCACGCGGTTTCTGCCGTTGCGTTTTGCCAGGTAGACGGCCTGATCCACGCGCTGGAGCATGGCCTGGAGCGATTCCCCCTGGCGCGCCTGGGCCACGCCGAAACTGCACGTGACGCTGGGCGCGCCTGCGAAGGGGTGCCGGGACACGATCTCGCGCAGGCGTCCGGCCAGTTCCAGGGCGTCGTCCAGGGCGGTGTAGGGCGACAGGATCATGAATTCCTCGCCGCCCCAGCGGCCCAGGGCGTCGGTGTCCCGGATGTTGCGCAGCACCAGCCCGGCCAGCTCCTGGAGCACAAGGTCCCCTGCCAGGTGGCCGTGGGTGTCGTTGACGGCCTTGAAGTGGTCGATGTCGAACATGATGAGGCAAAGGGGCGCACGGTAGCGGCGGAAGCGCACGTGCTCGGTGTTGATGGCTTCGGAGAGCTTGTAGCGGTTGGCCACGCCGGTGAGGCTGTCCGTGGTGGCGCGGTAGATGAGCTGGACGCGCTCCTGCTCCAGGGGCGTGATGTCGGTGAAGGTGACCACCTCGCGGTCCAGTTCGGGGAAGCTCTTGTGGGTCACCCAGTACATGTTGTCGCCGGAGCAGGGCTCGCCGTCCGTGGAGAAGCAGACGGTGTGCTGGCGTCCGGGTTTGGAGCGCAGGATGTCCAGCCAGGTGAAGTCGTGCAGGGGGATGCGCTCTCCGGCCAGGTGGATGCTGGTTCTGGCTCCGGGCCTGCCTTCCAGGAGGCTTTCGAGGGTTTCGTGGCCCAGGTGCTGGAGGCAGGTGCGGTTGGCGTAGTCCATGCGCCCTTCGCGCGTGGAGATGATGCAGTGGGGGTTGATGTCCAGGAGGTAGGAGAAGAGCGCGGCCCGGGCCTCCTCCTGGCGGCGGTGCAGGGCGTGCCGGGCGTGGCGGTAGAGCACGGGGAGCGCGGCCCCCCGGTCCACGGGTTTGCGCAGGCAGCCGTCGATGCCCGCCTCCACGGCCTGGAAAAGGATGGGTTCCTCGTCCTGGGAGACAAGGGCCAGCACGGGAGTGTCCGGGGCATGGGTCTTGAGAATGGCCGCCAGCGAAATGCCGTCCAGGGAGGGCGGCAGGGTCAGGGCCGTGAGCACCATGTCGGGGCGGCGTTCCCGGAAGAGCTTGAGCCCCTGGGACCCGTCGCAGGCGTGCAGGAGCCCCCCCGCCAGGGGGCGCAGGAGGTCAAGGAGGTCCCTGGCGGTCTGGTCGTCGTCCTCGACCAGGAGCAGGGTGGTCTTCGCGAGGGTTTCTTCCGGCGTGGGGGCGTTGCGCATGGGAGGGGAGTACAGGATTCGCGGGGTTTTGTCCCGGGGGGGGACGGCTCCGCGCCGCTTGTGAATCGGGCCGCCGGTCAGGCCGTGCGCCAGGGGAGTTTTCAGAAGCGATTCCATCTGGCACAGTGCGATAAAACGCGTTGCGAAGGATTGGGAACCATGTCCGGATCTGGTTGGGAACTTGTAGGCGAAGTGCGCCTGGGGGCGGAATTGACCTTCGACGAGGCTCAGGAGGCGGAAGGCCTCCTGAGCGGGGAGCTGGAGAGGCTGATGGAAGGCCTGGGTTCTCCCTGGCTTGACGTGAAGGTGACGGGCGAAGGGATTGTTTTCACCGCGTCGCCGCGCGTGGGGGAGTTGGAGGACCTTCGGGAGCTGTGCGCAGGGCTCTCGCGGCTGCTGGACCCGGGCGCGCGCGGCCGTCTGGTGGCCGTGGGGGAGAATTTCGGGCCGGTGCTGACCTTCGGCTTCACCGCGCGCGGGGTGGAGCCTCCATCTGGGGAATGAGGCGGGCTCTTCGGGCGCTCGAGGCGGCGTCAATCGTGAAGAAAGTATCGAGGCGCGCGTCGTTGACAAAATGGTGACGAATGTGAAAACGAGTGGGAGTTGTCTGTTATACATAGATAATATCTATCGGGTGGAGGGGTGGCATGGGAATTCGTCGCAAGATGTTCCTGCCGTTTGTCGCGGCCATTGTCGTGCTTGGCGGGGCGAGCCTCTGGGTGCTCTATTCTTCGCTGGAGGATCTGGAGGAGAAGTTCATCGGCCATGTTCTTGCCGGCAAGGCGGCCGAGGTGCAAAGCGCCATCGAGAGCGCCTCGCGCGCGGCCATGGAGCAGGCGGTGCTTTTCTCGCGCATTCCCGGGATCCAGGCCGCCTATGAGGAAGCCCTGAAAGGCAACATCTCCGACGAAGCCGACCCTGCCGTGCAGCGCGCCCGCGAGGCCATCCGCCTGGAACTGGGGGGCCTGCTCCAGGGCTACGAGGCGGGCATGGGCCGCAAGCTCCAGCTGCACTACCACCTGCCCAACGTGCGCAGCCTCGTGCGCCTGTGGCGCGACAAGCAGGTGGTGCGCGGCGGCCAGAAGCTCGACGTCTCCGACGATCTCTCCTCCTTCCGACCCACCGTGGCCGAGGTGAACCGCTCGGGCAAGCCCGTGATGGGCATCGAGCTGGGCGAGGGCGGCTTCGCCATCCGGGGCGTCACCCCGGTGCTGAGCGCCCAGGGCAAGCCCGTGGGCTCCGTGGAAACCCTGGCCGACTTCGCCGCCGTGCTCCAGGGAGCGTCCAGCGGCGGCAAGCAGCTCATCCTGTACATGAACGCGGAACACCTGAAGATCACAGCCGCCCTGCGCGACAGCGCCAAATACCCCGTGCTGGCCGACCGCTACGTGCTGGTCTCCGGCGGCAAGGACGGGCAGGCCGAAAAGCTCGTCTCGCCCGCCCTGCTGGACAAGGGCGCCAAGGGCCTGGCCCAGGAGACCCGCGAGGGCCTGGCCCTGGGCGCCTTCCCCATCAAGGACTACAAAGGGGCACAGGTGGGCGTGGTGGTGGCCGTGTTGGACATCCGCACGGAAAAGGCCCTCATCTCCATGGTGGAATACACCCTGGCGGGCATGCTCCTGCTGCTCCTGGCCGTGCCCACGGGCATCGCCGGATACGCCTTCAACAAGCTCGTGGCGCGGCCCGTGGACCTGATCGTCGCCAAGATCAAGGACATCACCGAGGACAAGGCCGACCTCACCGCCAAGCTGCCCGCCGATTCCAACGACGAGATGGCAAGCCTCGCCCAGTGGTTCAACCGGCTCATGGACAAGCTCTCCGGGTTCATCTCCCTGAACAAGGCCGTGCTCGACGCCGTGCCCGACCCCCTCTTCGTGGTGGACAAGGAAAGGCGCATCCTTTTGGCCAACAAGGCAACCGCCGAGCTGGCCGGGCGCAACCAGGACGCCTTGCGCGGCCAGGGCTGCGCCGACATCTTCGGCACCGACGTGTGCGGCACCCTCCAATGTCCGGTGCAGATGATCCAGGACGGGAAGGCCGTGGCGAAGGATGCCGTCATCGACTGCCGCAAGGGCGGCAACCGCATGGTCATCAAGCCCTATGTCCAGGCCGTGCGCGACGCCCACGGCCACGAGTTCGGCTGGCTGGAGTTCGCCCAGAACATCACCGGCGTGGTGGAGCGCGAGGAGGCCCTGCAGGAGCACCTCGACCAGCTCCAGACCGTCAACGCGGAGATCTCCCACGTGGCCGGGGAGATCACCGGCTCGCTGCGCACCATCTCCACCCAGGTGGAGGAGGTGAACCGGGGCGCGGGCGTTCAGCGTCGCCGCGTGGAGGAGACCATGGCCGCCATGACCCAGATGACCGGAGCCGCGCGCGACGTGGCCCACAGCGCCCAGGCCGCCGCCACCCAGGCCGAGGAGGCCCGGGGCGCGGCCGCCGAGGGCGAGCAGGTGGTGCGCCAGGCCACCGGCGTGATCAACGCCGTCAAGGACCAGACCGAACTGCTCAAGGCCAACATGGGCGCCCTGGGCCAGCGCGCCCAGGACATCGGGCGCATCCTCACCGTGATCTCCGACATCGCCGACCAGACCAACCTCCTGGCCTTGAACGCCGCCATCGAGGCCGCGCGCGCCGGAGAGGCCGGGCGCGGCTTCGCCGTGGTGGCCGACGAGGTGCGCAAGCTGGCCGAAAAGACCATGACCGCCACCGGCGAGGTCACCCAGGTGATCTCCGCCATCCAGCAGGAGACCCACCGCAACCTGGAGGTCACCGAGCAGGCCGCCCGCACCGTGGACGAAGCCACCATGCTCTCGGGCCGCTCCGGTGAGAACCTGCACCGCATCGTGGAACTGGTGACGGGCACGGCCGGACAGGTGCAGTCCATCGCGGCGGCGGTGGAGGAGCAGTCGGCCGTGAGCGTGCACATCTCCAAGGCCCTGGACGAAGTGTCCGCCGTGTCCCAGGACACGGCCAAGGGCATGGACGAGTCGGCCCATTCCCTGGCCCAACTGGGGCAGCTGGCCGAACGCCTCAAGACCGTGAGCCTGGGCATGTAGCGAACGTCCCGCCCGGAATCGAAGCAGATCGGCCGGCCAGGGTGCTCCCCTGGCCGGCCGTTTGCGTCGCGGTCGCCGCTTTGCGGCGCGCCGGGCTCAGGAAGGCAGCGCGCGGGCCGCCGTCAACTGCTTGCAGCCAGTGGCCTTTTCTCCCTCGCACTGCAACTCGCGGATCAGGCTACCCAGCACCTGGGCCTGGGAGGACAGCTCGGTCACGGCCGAGGAGGCGTGGCGCATGGCCTCCGAGGTCATTGAGGAGATGCGGTTGATATCCTCCACGCTGCGGTTGATCTCCTCGCTGGCCGCGCTCTGCTCCTCCGCCGCCGTGGCGATGGAGCGCACCTGGTCTGCCGCGGTCTCCACCAGTTCCACGATCTGGCGCAGGGCCTCGCCGGAGTTGTTGGCCAGCCCCGTGGCCTCCTCAATGAGCCTGGCGGCCGTCTCCACGTTGTTCACGTTCACGCGCGCGCCCTGCTGGATTCCGGAGATGGCGTCTCCGACTTCCCTGGTCGCGCTCATGGTCTTTTCAGCGAGCTTGCGCACTTCGTCGGCCACCACGGCGAAGCCGCGTCCGGCGTCTCCGGCGCGGGCGGCCTCGATGGCGGCGTTCAAGGCCAGGAGGTTGGTCTGGTCGGCGATGTCGTTGATCACGGTCATCACCTGGCTGATGCCCTCGACGCGTCGGCCCAGGGCGTTCATGTCGGTCTTGAGGGCCTGGGCCTGGTCCATGACGTGGCCGATGCCCTGCACCACCTTTTTCACCACGTGCGAGCCTTCCTCGGCCATGTCTTTGGCGCGCACGGTGGTCTCGGCGGCCTGGGACGCGTTGCGGGCCACCTCCAGCACGGTGGCGTTCATCTCCTCCATGGCCGTGGCCGTCTCGTCGGTGCGCCGGGCCTGCTCTTCGGAGCCCCGGCTGGACTCCTCCACCTGGGCCGTAAGCTGTTCCGAAGCCGAGGAAACCACGGCCACCACGTCCTCCAGGCGCGCGGCGGCGGCCAGCATGCCCTCGGCCTTGGCGCGTTCGGCCTGGGCCAGGGCCTCTTCGGCCTGGAGCACGGCCCTGCGGGCAATCTCGGTCTGCTCTTCGGCCTCGCGGGTCTTGCCCTCGGCGGTGGCGATCATGCCGCGCAGGCGCTCCACCATCACGCGCAGGGAGTCCGAGAGCACGCCCAGTTCGTCGTCGCGGCGCACGTCCAGGGAGCGGTCCAGCTGGCCCTGGGCCACGGCGTGGGCGAAGTCCGCGTTGGCGGCCAGATCCCGGACCATGGCGCGCACGATGAAGAAAATGATCAGGCTCACCAGAACGATGCCCGCTCCTCCGAACGCTGCGGTGGCGTCGCGCACGGCCTTGGAGGCCTCGGCCGAATCGGCCCTGTTCACGGTGACGGCCACGATCCAGCCCGTGGCCTTTTCGCGGGTGAAGGCCACGGTTTGTTCCTCTCCCCGGTCCTCGTGGGACACCTGGCCCTTGTCCATGCCTACGAGCCTGCGTCCCCAGTCGGTCTCGGCCAGGTTGCGCTTCATGATGAGCGCGGCGTCCGGGTGGGCGAACACCAGGCCCTGGCGGGTGGCCAGGAAGGCTTGCCCCGTGCGGCCCAGCCGGACGGGGGAGACCATGGTGTCCGTGAACTTGCCCAAGTCAACCCGGGCGTAGACCACCCCCGCGATGCGCTCGCCGTCCTTGACGGGCGCGGCCACGATGAACACCGGCTTGCCCGTGACGCGGCTGACCAGCGGCTCCGAGACTGAAGCCTCGCCCCGCATGGCCAGCTTGAAGTAGTCGCGGTCGGCAAAGTTGCCCGTGGCCTTGGGGTCGCTGCTGAGCACTGTGTCGCCCTTGGTGTCCAGGAGGTTGGCGGCCTGCACGGACTCCTCGAAGCCGGTGAGCTCCTTGAGGGCGGTCACGGCGGCCTCCCGGGCGGCGGGGGAGGGGTCCCGGAGGAAACCGGCGATCTGGGGCGAGCGGCTCTGGATGAGCAGGACGGCCCGGATGTCCTCGACCCACAGGCTCGTGCCCTTGGCCAGGATGTCCACGGAACTGGCCGAGGCGTTCAGCATCTCGGCCCAGAGTTGATCTGCGGCCTTGCGGTAGGAAAAGTAGCTGGCCAGACCCATTGTGAGGAACACTGTGCAGAGTGTCGGGACGAGGATCTTGCCGCGTAAGCCAATTTTCATCTGGCACCTCCGGATGATCGGCCAGGGGCTGACCGCCGGGACGCAGGGCGGCTCCCGGGGGAAGGCGCGGCCTGCGCGAGGGCGGATTCAGGATTGCGGGAGGAGAAGCCCGGAGGGGCAAGCCGGTAAATGAATCGTAACCCTAATGTAACAGCATGCCGGGCTGTTGGGAAGATGAATCACGAAATGACGGTGTTCCGCGCACGACCCCGGGAAGGCCCTCGCCAGCGGAATACCGCCAAGGGCTCTTGACCCCGAGGGCAAGGAGGGGCACTGCCTTTGCGGGACATTCCCCGCGAGGTAGACCATGCTTCCATCGTTTTGCGCGCCGCGCCCGGCGGCGAGTCCGTTGCGTCCGGCCCTTTTCGTTCTGGCCCTGGCCCTGCTGGCGGGGGCGTGCGGCCCCAAGCCGTCCGGCCTGGACGTCACCTTCAAGCCCAAGCCCTCCTGGACCACCGAAAAGGCCATCGACGACCTCAAGGAGATGCCCCAGGACGCTCTGGCCTACGTGGACAAGGCCCAGGCGGACACCCCGCTGCTGGACCCCGGTTCTGCCAAAATGCGCGCCGAGATCTACGTCGAGCGCCTCTTCGGACCCTGGCGCGGCGGCAACCCGGCCTACGCCCTCAAGTCGGCCCAGCGCTCCCTCACGGCCTATTCGCGCAAGCCCGGCTACGACGAACTCGGCGCGGCCCGCCTGCGCCCCTGGTCCGACCGCATCCTCTGGAACGCCAACCTGCGCGCCTTCGCCAAGGCCCGCCGTCCGGCCATCGCCGTGGCCAACACCAACCTGCGCGCCATCCCCACCATGGACCCCCGCTACGGCACGCCCGGGCGTCCGGGCCAGGGCTATCCCTTCGACATGCTCCAGATGTCCGCCCTGTGGGTGGGCACGCCCGTGCTGGTGGACCACGTAAGCCGAGACGGCCAGTGGGCCCTGGTGGAATCGGCCATCGCCCCGGGCTGGGTGCGCACCGCCGACCTGGCCTACGTGGACGACGCCTTCATGAGCGGATGGCTCACCCGGGCCTTCGCCACCGTGACGGCCGAGAAGGTCCCGCTGACCCCCGGGCTCACGGCGGGGGTGGGCGCGGTGCTCCCCGTGGAGGAGACCGACGGCGTGCGCCTGAAGATCATGGTCCCCCAGGCCGGTCCCGGCGGGCAGGCCTACGTCTCGACGGTATGGCTCACCCAGGGCGAGGCGGCGCTCATGCCCCAGGCGGCCACGCCGCGCAACATCGCCCGCGCGGCCAACCAGATGATGGGGCAGGCCTACGGCTGGGGCGGCCTGGACGGCAAGCGCGACTGCTCCGCCGCCACCCGCGACGTGCTGGCCCCCTTCGGCCTCTGGCTGCCGCGCAACTCCGCGGCCCAGGCCAAGCGCGGCACCTTCATCCCCCTGGACGGCATGACCGGGGAGGAGAAGGAGCAGGTGATCCTCAAGAACGCCATCCCCTTCAGCACGCTCATCTGGATGCCCGGGCACATCCTGCTCTATGTTGGGCAGTACAAGGGCCGCCCGGCGGCCTTCCACAACATGTGGGGCATGCGCACCCTGGAGAACGGCGTCGAGGGCCGCAAAGTGGTGGGCAAGGCCGTGATCACCACTCTGCGCCTGGGCGAAAACTATCCGGAGGTGGGGCCGGAGCGCATCATGCTGGGCCGCGTGCGCGGCATCACGCTGGTGACCCCGGCCGGGGGAAAGGACGCCCAGGAGCCCGCCGCCGAGGAGGAGGCTCCGGACCCGGACCAGTAAGCCCGGCGTTGTCCGCGCGGCCCGGACGGGCCGCGCCCCGCGCCAGGGAGGCGCGCCGTGACCATCGGCGGCGCGAGCACCGCATCGGATAAACGGAGCGGGACCGTCCCGCGCCAGGGAGGCGCGCCGTGACCATCGATCTCAAGAACACCCTGCTGGTTTGCGCGGCGGTGCTGGCGCTCTTGGCCGTCGTGAAGCGCCTGGGCTCCAGCAGGCCGCACCGTCTGAGCCTGGCCCAGAAGAACCTCATCGCCACGAACTTCGGCTCGTTCACCACGCTCTACACGCTCTTCCTGGGGCTGGCGGTGGTCACGCTCCTGCAGGACTACAACGCCCTGGAGGAGGCCGCCACCCAGGAGGCCGACCTCCTGCGCGTGGAGCACGAGCTCTCGCGCGAGCTGCCGGGCTCCGCCCCCTTCCGGGAGGCCCTGCGCGCCCACGTGGGCTGGGTGATGGGGCCGGGCTGGGAGCGCATGGCCCGGGGCGAGCGCGACGACGGCGGCGAGGACATCTATCGCGGGGTCTGGCAGGCGCTGCACGGCATGGCCGTCCCCGAGGGCCAGGCCGCCCAGTTGCGGGTGTTCGCCCTGGACAAGATGGTGGAGGTCAACAGGCTGCGCCACAGGCGCATCCTGGCCGCCAGCGGCAACCTCTACACGCCCATCTGGTTCCTGGTGTTCGTGGGGGTGTTCTTCACGGTGGCGGGGTTCTACTTCATCGATTCCGAGCATCCGGCGGCGGACTTCTTCTTCGCGGCCATGATGCTGAGCCTCGTCCTGGGCAACGTGTTCATCCTCTACGAGCTGGACACCCCCTATTCCGGTATCATCCACATCGGCCCCGAGCGCTTCGCGGCGCTCCATGCCGCCATGACCGCCCCCGGAGGGGGGTGACGGGCGCGAGCCCTCGCGGGAGCCGGGCCTGACAGCCTGTCGCAAAAACCCCACGGGCTTCGTTGCGGGGAGAAGCCAAACCCTCACGGATGGGAACAAAGCTTCGGGCTTGGCCTTGTCCCCGCGCCTTGCCGGCGCGTTCCCCCAAGGGCTGCACGAATCGACGGTCTCAACGGGCAGCCCGTGTCGCGGTTTTGGAAAACTGGAGGATGTTTATCACAATCAAAAGGAATGGTTCGGGCCGTTTGCCTTGAACATCCGCAGGGGCGGATTGTGACGACGCACCACTAGTGTCGTGATTTTGAAAACATGAAATGTTTTTCAAAATTATAACCAATGGTTTTGTATGATTGCCTCAAGAGTCCGTATGGACGGATCTTGAGGACGCACCACTAGACGAGCCTGTCGATGGCCAGGTTCAGGCTCCTGGGGTCCAGGCAGGCCTCGATGGACAGGCCTCCGGGGCCGTCCTTGGGGGTGCGCGCCAGGTCCACCAGTTCGGGGCGCAGGGGGGCGAGCCTGCGCGAGTGGCTCACCTTCACCAGGGGGCGCGCCGGGGTCTCGGGGCGCGAATCCACCACCACGGCGTAGGTCTGGTCCGAGAGGCGCACGAAGGAGCCTGGCGGATAGACGCCGAAGCACTCCACGAATTTCTCCAGCAATCCCGGGTGGAAACTCTCGTTGCGCCAGGCGAACATGGACTTCACCGAGTCGTGGGGCGTGAAGGCCTTCTTGTAGACGCGGTCGCTGGTGAGGGCGTCGTAGATGTCCACGATGGTCAGGATGCGCGAGAAGGGGTCCTTTTCGTCGCCCTGGAGCTTGCGGGGGTAGCCCTGGCCGTCGTAGCGCTCGTGGTGGTGCAGCACGCCCAGGAGGATGTCGGTGGTGATGCCCGGCTGGCTGCGCAGCAGCTCGTAGCCCAGCACGCTGTGGCGGCGCATCACGTCGAACTCCCTTTCCGAAAGGCGTCCCGGCTTGTTGAGGATGTCCAGGGGGATCCTGAACTTGCCCAGGTCGTGGTAGAGTCCGGCGAAGCCCAGGCGGCGCAGTTCCTCGCCCTCCATGCCCAGGTGGCGGCCGAAGAGCAGGGCCAGCAGCGAGACGTTCAGGCTGTGGCGCAGGGTGTACTCGTCGTGGTGGTGGAGCTTGGCCAGCAGCAGAAGCTGGGCCGGGTCCGCCGCCATTCCGGACAGGAGGGTGTCCACGGCGGCGAAGGACTGGGTGTAGTCCACCTCCAGGCCCTCGCGCACCTTGCGCATCACGTCCATCACGTGACCAAGGCAGTGGGCGTAGACCTTCCCGGCCGGGGCGTCCTGGGGCAGGGCGGAATCCCGGGGCGCTTCGGTCGCCGGAACGGTCGCCGGATCGGAGCCTTGAGCGGCCGCCGGGCCGGAGGCCTGGGCGCTCCCGGTGCGCGGGACGAGGGTCCTGCCCGTGTCCACCGTGACGAACCGGACGCCGGATTCCTTCAGGGCGCGGATGCGCTCGGGGCCGTGCATCCAGTCGCGCACGGTCTCGAGAGGGCTCTGCAGGGTGCCTTCGCCCGCGCGCTCCACGTACATGCCCGGGACGAGCTGGTCGATGGGAATTTCCTTGAGCATGTCTGGCCCGCTTCTCTGCTTGGACTCGGGCGCGGCACGCATTCGCCCACAAGAACGCTACACTTTCCGGGCGTGCCGGTAAAGCGCCGCGCGTCAGGGAGGCGCGCCGGACGGGGAATCCTGCCCCGGACGCCCGCGCCGGGGCTGCGTCCGGGGCCGGGCCGGGCGGGTCAGCAGGCGCAGCGGTAGAGTTCCCAGGTTTCCATGAAGGCCTTGTCGAAGGAGCGCTCCTCCATGGCGACGCGGGCGGCGCGGCTCATGCGCCTGCGGCGCGGCTCGTCGCGCAGGAGTTCGGCCATGGCCCGGCAGAGGCTTTGCGCGTCGCCTCGGGGCGCGACGACACCCGTGACGCCGTCCTCCACGTTCTCCCGGGGGCCTCCCTGCGCGCCCACCACCACGGGCAGGCCCGAGGCCTGGGCCTCCAGGACCACGTTGCCGAAGGTGTCGGTGGCGCTGGGGAACACGAAGAGGTCGCAGGATGCGTAGAGGCGGGCCAGATCCTCGCCCTGGATGTAGCCGGTGAACACCGCGCCCTTGCCCTGGAGCCCGCGCTTCATCTCCTGGGCGTAGGGTCCGTCTCCGGCCACCACAAGGGTGGCCTCGGGCAGGGAGCGGCGCAGTTCCAGGAAGGCATCGGCCAGCAGGTGCAGGTTCTTCTCCCGGGAGATGCGGCCCACGTAGAGCAGGGCGGGGCCTTTGCGAACGCCCCAGCGCTCCAGGATGCCGTCGCGCTTGGCCGGTGTGAAGCGCTCGATGTCCACCCCCCGGGTGAACAGGGTGATCTTGCGCCGTTCGATGCCCTTGGCGGCAAGTTCGTCCCCGGTGGCCTTGCTGGGCACGAAGACCTTGTCCATCTGGTTGTAATACCAAAGCATGTACTTCCACATGAGCTCCTCCATGGCGTCGTCTCCCGTGAGGGCCTTGGCGTACTGGGGGAAGGCCGTGTGGTAGGTGCCGTAGACCGGCAGCTTGAGGATGCGCGCGATGCCCAGCGCCGCAAGCCCGATGGGGCCGGGCGTTGCCGAGTGCAGGTGGGTGAAGCCCTGCTCGTGGACGTATTCGAGCATCTCCAGGAAGGGAGGGTAGTGGAAGGTCTGGCCGGGGTACTCGGCCAGTTCGCAGCTGCCGATGGGCGCGAACTGGCGCACGCCCTCGATGTCCGCGCCGTCCTGGCGCGAGCAGGTGATCACGCGCAGCTCCTTGCCGTGCTTGAGGGCCATGTCCACCTGCATCCTGAGGGTGAGGGCCACGCCGTTCACGTCGTGGAAGGTGTCTGTGAAGTGGCCGACCTTCACGCTCTGGCCGTCCGTCCCGCCCCGCAGGGCGGCGTGGGCCTGGCGGCAGAGGGCGCGATCCTTGGTGAAGACGGTGTAGGCCACGAAGTAGGGCGCCAGGGCCGTGTAGAGCGCTCCTGCTGCGCCCAGGCCGTTGAACACGTCGAAGAGGTTGGCCCCGGAGAGCTGGCGCAGGAGCCTGTCTCCGAACCCGGCCAACACCTTGTCGGAGGCGCGGGTGACGAAGCGGAACCATTCGTCCTCCATGCTGGCCCCGGCGTGCTCTCCGGAACGCGGGACAGGGCCGGCCGCCGTCCCGGACTTGGCCATGGCGAAGAGGGCCTTGTCCTCGTGGATCAGGCGCTCGGCCTCGTGGCGCAGCATGTCCGGCAGCGAGCCCGAGGCCGGGGCGCGCCGCGAGCGCTTCACCGCCGTCCAGAGGGCCTGGAGCCGGAAGACCACGCCCGCCCTGCGGCCCGGGTCGCCCGAGAGGAAGCGGTCCAGGAAGGTGAGCAGCACGTCCTTGTCGACCGTGCGTTCCAGGCCGAAGCGCGCTTTGTAGAACTGGTAGGCGATGGCGTAGAGGTTGTGGGCCATGGCCTTGGGGGAGGAGTTGCGCCCGGCGGGGCGCGCGCCGCCCCGGGCCACGGCCTCCAGGAATTCCGGCAGGCTCTTCGCGCCCGGCACGTGGGTGTGCAGGGAGGCGATGCCCAGGGAGCTGTGGTCGTCTGAGCCGCCGGTAAGCCCCTTGATCCACGGTGTCGCGCCCACGGGCTCCAGTCCGTGGCGGTCTGCCAGGCGCTCCATGTCTTTGCGCGTCAAGCCGGCGAGGAGGTTCCGAAGGGTGTCGTTCTGGTAGGCGTCGCGGGTGCCGTTGAGCTCGAAGGTCTCGAAGAGCAGGAGCATTCGCTCGAAGTGCCAGGGCGTGAGCTTGTCGTTGACCCCGAAGAGCGGGTGGGCCAGCACGTGGACGATGCCTTTCCCGCGCAGGTAGGCCACGAGGTCGTGGATGTTCTCGCGGACCTTCTGGATGTCCTGGTGGATGGCCTCGTCGATGTCCAGGGCCAGCACGTGCGCCTTGCAGCCGTCCTCGGGAAAGTAGGTGGTGACCTCTTCGCTCACGAAGGTTCCGGGCAGGTGGGCGATTTCCAGCGCCCCTGCGATGGTGTTGTGGTCGGTGATGGTCACCAGGCCCATGCCCCTGCTTTTTGCGATCTCGTAGAGCTTGCGTGGTTCGGTGAAGCTTTCGGGACAGCCGAGCTTCTGGAGGAACCACTGGGAGGGGCGGGTGGAGTGCTTCGAGTGGACGTGGAGGTCGATTTTCATGGCCTGGCTCCTGGATTGTGTCGCAAACGCGGGATCGGCCCCGAGGGGCCGATCCGGCGAGTGGTCCTGGGGTTGTCCGGCGAGTGGCCGCGCCGGGCGGCGGGGGGGATCGTCCGGTCGGACCGGGCTGCGTGAAGGCAGGAGGGCGCGAGGCGGGTGGTGCGGCGTCGTGTCCTGGCGGACGGGCGCGCCGTGCGCCGGGTTTGGCGGCGGCTTGAGCCTGCGGATGATGGTGGCTGTGCTGCCAAGGCCTGCGACCTCCCTGTTCCGGGAGGGGGTAGCACGCGCTGGATTTTGCGTCGTGACGCCACGCGGTGGATTGCGTGACGGCTGGAGGCGGTCCTGTGTCGGGGGCGGGGCGGCCGGGCCGGACCGGGCTCGGAAGGCGCTGGGCGGGCGGAGCACAAAAGAACCGGAGACGGAGAACCGCGGCAGGGACGAATGCGAGCGGCCCCGATGCGCAGGGCCGTGCCGGGAGGAGCAAGGCGGGGCTGTCGGCGGGCGCGCGGACCGGCGCAGAGGCTATTTGGAGAGCGCGGCCTTCTCGCTGGCGAAGAAGACGTAGTTCCCGGCGATGCTGCCGCTGCCGGGGCTCACGGCGGCGGGAGGCTTGGAGGCGGTGAACATGCCGCTGTAGCCCACGGCCACGAAGTACCCGCCGGAGGGGTCCTTGGGGTGCTTCATGAGCATGTCGAAGGCGAAGCCGGAGGGCGTGATGGCCTGGGTGGGGTAGCTTTTCTGGGCCTTGGCGAGCACGTTGCCCTTTTCGTCGCAGAGGTAGGCGGCCAGGGTGAGGTCCTCCACGGTGTCGGCCCAGAGGGGGAGGTTCTCCTTGATGGGCCAGGCCGTGCCCTTGACCTCGAACTGTCCTTCATGAGGCTGCGTGAGCAGATCGAAGTGCATGAACTTGGCGTAGATCTTCAGGGATCCGCCGTCCTCCCAGGGCTTGACCACCAGATGGCCGGCCGTGAGCTTGGAGGAGCAGCCCGCCAGGGCCAGGGCCAGCAGGGCCGCGCAGGCCAGGAAAGGGCCGACCAGGATCGGGGAGCTGCCGCGCGGGGGGGCGCTGGAGAGGATCGCCATCATGGCGCAGGGATATCCCGAAAAACCCGGGCTGGCAAGCGGGTGGCCGGGGCGGGCAGCCACGGCGGGGTGGGCGTCTCCGGCAACGAGGTTCTCAGGGGAGCAACAAAAAGGCGGCCGGGGTTTCCCCCGGCCGCCAGGAAGGCGATCGGAAACAAGTCCTAGAACTTGTACTGGAGGCCGATGCCCAGCATGAACATGTCGCCGCTGCGGGCCTGGTTGACGAAGCGACGACCCCAGACGGAGCTGTCGAACTCGCCGTGGGACCAGCCGAAGGTGGCGATGGCGGCCAGGTTTTCGTAGATGTTGTAGGTGTTGTCGAAGTTGATGCCGAGCACGTATTCGGTCTCGGCCAGGTCGCGGCCCATCTGGTAGAACTGGCCAGAACCCAGGATGGCGTTGGCGCGGCGCAGGCCGGCGGCGGAGTTGGTGCCGCGCACGTAGGCGAAGGTGAGGCGGTGGCTCAGGTCGGCCATGAAGGAGATGTTGTTGAGCGAAGCGGTGAAGCCCCAGGAGCCCACGGGGTTGACGCCCACGTAGGTGTTCGTGAAGGCCTGGTCGGAGTCGAACAGGAAGGAGGTGCTGGAGCCCCAGGTGCCGGCGACGGTGGGCAGGCGTTCGGAGCCGTTGCGCAGGGAGGCGTCTTCACCGGTGGACCACCAGAAGGCGATCTGGGGGGTGAGCATGTCCAGGCCGGTGTACTCGGCGGCCACGTCGAAGAAGAAGCCCTTGCGACGGTTGGGGGCGCGGTCGTTGCCGTTGCCCTCGCCGTAGATCACGTCGGCGTAGAACTTGAAGGGATCCAGGGCGGTCACTTCGAACGCGCCGCCGACCCACCAGTAGATGTTCTGGGCGTTGCTGAAGCCGGGGGCCAGGGCGAAGGTGCCGGCGGACATCAGGTTCTGCTGCAGGGTGGCGTTGTAGAGGCCGCAGTTGCCGGCGCCGACGCCGTAGTTGGCGTTGCGGCCGGCCACGCCGAGCAGGGCCCAGGGGGTGGCGCTGAAGCCGTCCAGGGTGATGGGCACGGAGAGGTAGTAGCCGTCGAATTCGTCGGGCACCTGGGTGGTGGTGGGGTCCATGTCGCGGTTGGAATCGAGGAAGCGCATGAAGCCGCCCACGATCTTGACCTTGTCGTCCACGACGGGGATGTTCACCATGGCGGCGGCCACGTGGGTGTCCATGATCAGGGAGCTGCCGGCGAAGAAGGAGGCGTGGGCGATGGCCAGGGGCTGAAGACCGATGGTGAACTCCACGTCGGTGCCGGGCCACTTGAACTGCAGGAAGGCCTGGTAGACGTCGATGGCCACGCGCGGGTTGTCCACGGTGTAGGTGCCGTTGCCCCAGGGGGTGTTGTTGGCGCGGATGCCGAAGCGGAACTTGAGGTTCTCGTTGGTGATGAAGTCGGTGCGCAGGCGGAAGCGCTCCCAGATGGTGAAGGCGTCGAAGGTCTGGGTGCCGGTGCCGTCCCAGCCGGTGTAGTTGGCTTTGCTCCACATGTTGGCGTGGATGCGGGCGTCGCCGGTCATCTTGACCTCGGTGGCCGCGGAAGCGGCGGCGGCGCAAAGGGCCATGCTCACAAGCAGGGCCAGTGCCAGAAAACGTTTCATAAGGTTTGATCCTCCTCCTCGAGTTGATAAACGCTGCCACAGCCAGGAGGGCATGGCACAGGGCGGGAAGCCGCCTGGCCTCGCCCGAGAGCGAGGCCTCTTCCCTCCATGCCCTTGCCGCGTGAAGGCGTCCGGGGCGGCGCGCGGCGTCGCGCCTTGCTGCCCAGGCCGTCGGAGCGGATGATGACGCTCATCCGTAACACGGGCAAACGATGTGTAAATTGAAAACATCCTGCTGACAAGTCAAATCGAATGACATTTTTGTCAATGGGCACGCCTTGTGAAGGGGTGTGCGCTTTGAAAATTCAGTGGGTTGTCAGCCGTCACACGTCGTCTTGACATAGTGTGATTTCTATAAATCGGGATGGTATTGAGACTGACTGTCATGGTCAAGCGACTCGCGGCAGTTCGTGCACACGATGAGCAGGGCGTCCGGCATCCGCGCGGCAGCCCCGTCCGGTTCAGGGCGGTCGGCGGGGTCCGCAGGCCGGACAGCGGCGCGAAAAGACACGCCGGAGGGAGGGGACGGTCGCGTCGGGCGCGCGCCGGAGGAGGGGCCGCAGAGGCGGGCTTTCAAGCGCGGGGAACGGTGCTGGCCGGGGCTGGCCCCGGTTCAATGGAGGCAGGCGCGGTGTCCCTCGCGGGGCAGAAGGCGGATGAGGCGGGGTTCATAGGCGGCGCGGCCGGGTTGGCAGCGCGGGCAGCCATCGTAGAGGAGCAGGCAGTCGGCGTCGAGGAATTCCGGAGGAACGCCCATCCAGAGCGCTTCCTCGCCGGGTTTGCACTGGGAGAGCACGGGCGATTTGCATCGGCGGCATTCGGCGTAGAGCAGGGAAGGATCGAACGTGGCGGACATGACGGCCTCCCGGTTCGCGAAGTTCAAGCCGACGGAGCAGTTCCTCCATTGTATGCCACGAGTCCAAAACGATGTAAAGCGCTGCGCCGGATGGCCGGAACCGGCCCCAAAAAAAAGGCGATATTATACTTTGCAAACCCAAAGGGTGACGAAGGCGGATTGAGGGGAGAGGCGGAGGCTAGGCTTCTTTGGCTTTTTCCCTCTTGGACGGCGCAGCAGGCGTGCGGGCCACCTTGAGGAGAGAAGCGTCAAAAGCGGGTTCGCTTTCGTCGCATTCAAGGGACTTAGCGACTGATGTAAACTTATCAAGTTGAGTTTTCTCACCTTGCTTAGTTGGCTTCTTTGGCATCGGTGTCTCTTATTCGAATATACCTGACATTGTCTTTGCCAAGTTTAAGCAAAGACGTTTTATAAACTTCCTCTACTGGCGGTTCTGGTGGCTTCCTTATTATTAACTCTCTGCCTTCCTCATTCCTGATAAGTCCGTTTAGACATAGCAGATCGGACCCGTCGAAGGTATGAAGCTCTTCCGCGCCGTACATCAATGCAGTAACAAGATGAATTGCGTCTTGAGGTTTTTTGAGCCCCTTGTCCGCATAATATCTCAAATAAGACCTCGCCGTCTTGGCCACTTCCAAGTCGACGGAAGCTATAATTATGAATTCTTGAGAGAAAAAATCTTCAATTATTAAGTCATTTTCTTCGGCTAGAACCTTATATGGCTCTTTGCACTTTGTTTTATATACTTCGGCTAGCGTAAGAGTAGAAACCAATATCTCGACGTTGCCCTTCATGGCTTCAGACATGATATACTCACATCCTGGCCACTTGTTTTTTTCTTCATTGATAAGGCCAAGCCATGTACATGAGTCCCAGTAATATCTTGGCTTACTCATCAACATCCCCCCGCAAGGTGTCCAGATATTTATCTGGAGACATCCCGCCAGTAAAATTGGGGTCGCGTATATTGTCTAAAAGAATTCTGCCTGGATCAACTTTGGTAAAGCTTTGAAGAGTAACCCTGGATATGGTGCCATCTTTGTTGTAACTGATGGTGCCCTTAGCCAGAACTCTTTGTTGATCCCATACATCACGCCAGTCGTTACTTTCAGATATTATGTCAATTTTTTCTTTGGGTACGACGCACCATATCTTGGTCCTTCTCAACCTATCAAATAGCTGTATTGCTGGGTTACCGTAGTGCTCCCCAATGTCAATAATATGCCCATCAATTGTCCCTATTTCATTTCTCTTTAAATCATTTCCAATCGATATAATTTTTTTATAAGCACGCACAGCCATGATTGGGGTAACTTCTAGTGGTGGAAGATCGTCAAAAAAATCAATCGAAAATTTTCCAATTCCATTTTGGGCGCGCTTCAAAATGTTGGTCGCCGACTGAATTTTCGTCCCCTTATTCCATTCAAATGGGATGCGGCCTTCAATTAGATTGACCAAATTATGTTCAAAGCAGTCCTTTAGCTTTTTTGCCTTTAGGTCAGTGACTTGTACTGTATGGCCTGGAGAGAAGGCTTCACATACAATATTGAATGGAGATTGCTTGCTTGCAGAAACTAAACGCCAAGAAATATCTCCGTTGTCGCGCAAAAGATTGAAAAAGTCTTGCAATTGGTTAAAGGCGTCCTCTACATCAAGTATGTCTTGATGTAGCGCAGAGGCATCGATGGTAATGCTTATTTTTTCAGCCATCTTCGTCTCCTAGGCCGCCATTGGTGAGCCACGGTAGGTCAGCCTCTTCCCGACCGCCCCAAGCAACGCAGTGTCGGCGCGCTCCTCATCGCAAACTCTCCGTTCGTTATATCTAAAGTCGAACTCCGCAATATAACGGTGAAGGTGTTTCTTTGCACAGTGCTGATAAACGCCCTTCATTCCTCGCTTGAATATGCTAAAGAACCCTTCAACAGTGTTCGTGTGAATTATTCCCCTTCCATATTCTCCCTGGTTGTGTCGGACAAAGTCATGAGATGCAAAATCCCTGCCGAGATATTTATATTGCCCAGCCTCATCGGTCATAATCCGAGTTTTGCTATCAATTTGTTCTTTCAATATGGGCAAGAGGGTTTTGACCTTAAGGTCATCAACCACGATGCTCACAGTCTTTCCCCCACGCTCGACAAGAGAAAGAACCTTGTGCTTATGGGCAAACCCTCGCCCCCTCTTATCCCCCTTGGGCTTAACAGTGTAATCGTGGCCAATGAAAGTCTCATCCACTTCAACGATTTTCCCCTCTCCCCCAAGGGCCGGAAGGAAGCCATCTTTCATGGCTTCGCGGATTCGATGCGCCATGAACCAAGCCGTCTTGAGGGTGACCTCAATCGTCCGGTGAAGCTGGTTGGCGCTGATCCCCTTCTTGCTGGCACACATAAGGAAAACCGCCTGGAGCCACTTGTAGAGAGGCACGTGGCTGGACTCAAAAACAGTTCCGATCTTAACCGTGAACTGTTTCCGGCAGTGCCCGCATTTCCAGAGCCCAGGCCGCGTGGCCTTACCTTTTAGCGGATAAATTTTCTGGCTGCCACTACAATGTGGACAAACGGGGCCATTCGGCCAGAGAAGCTGCTCAAGCTTTTCGATGGCTGCCAACTCGTCGTGAAAAAATGGCTTGGATAGGATGCTCATGGTTCCCCTCGTTGCTAGAGAAACCATACTCATTCGGGTTGGGTTTGGCAAGTATAATATCGCCAAAAAAAAGCCCCCGTGGATGCACGGAGGCTCGCGGTCTGCGTGTGCGAAGCCCTACGCGGGCTTTTTACGGCGCTCCCAAAGGCGCATATCCAGCATTTTCTTGCGGCGCGCGCGCTGGAGTTCCTTGCAGACCAGGGGGGTGTCCTTGGAGTAGCCCCATTTGGCGCGGTACTCGTCGGGGGTCAGGCCAAGCTTTGCCAGGTGGCGCTTGGTGATCACCTTCATGGACTTGCCAGTCTCCATGCAGATGATGGACTTTTCCCGGATGGCTTTCTTGGCGTCCAGGGGTTTGCCCTTGGCGTCGTCCTGGGCGATTGGCGATGATGCTCCTGCTCCGCCCTGCACGACGGCTTTCAGTCCGTGCATGAGGTTGCGCACCATGCTCACGATTTCCTGGGAGGTCATCACGCGGACTTTAGCCTGTGCCCTGACGATCTCCAGTGCTTCCTTCAAATAGTCGTCCATGAGGTCTCCTTAAACAACGGAAACAATCCAGCAGAATAGATGGATTGAATCTATCCGAATTTATAGTTTTGTAAATCTGTTTTTTCTCGGGGACCCTGCGGGATCGCGGCAGCCTGGATCGGCGCTAGACGGACGCAAGGCGTTCCGAGTGAGGCGGGAAGAGTGGTCCCTGGCCGAAGCGCATGCCCGTCTGGCGCAGCATGGAGAGTTGCGCCCTGTTGCGCACGCCGCTGGCGGCGGGGATCATCAGGAGGTTGTCCGCGAAGCGTGTGAAGCTGGCAAGCTCAGCCGCGCCGTCCGGGTCGCTGGTGAGGGTCACGGTGTCCAGCGCGCCCAGGCGCAGCACGTCGGCCGGGAGCATTTCAAGGAAGGGGCCGGACGCGGCGTCCAGGCTGTCGATGTCGACGCCCAGGCGGAACCCCCGGCGTTTGAAGGACATCAGTTGCTCGAGGGCGCGAAATCCCAGGGCCTTGCAGATCGAGTCGGAGAAAAACAGGCAGAAGCGGGCCGCGTCCTGGTCCATGTCCTGGACGGCGCGCGACAGGCGTTCGGGGGCCTCGCGATCGGCCATTTCGCGCGTGCCGAGGCGCACGCAGGCGAAGGCGTCCTTGGCGAAGAGGGCGTGCTCGCCCCTGAGCAGGGCCTTGGCCTGGGAAAAGCCCGGCAGCAGGCGGGAGCGAAGCACGGCGGGGCTCAGCTCCACGGCGGCGACGGTCTCGTCCGTGAGTTCGTAGAGCGGACAATAGAGCGACGGGGAGTGTAGGAACACGCCCTGGGCGTTCGCGGGGGAGATTAAGGCATGCATGGCGCCTGTACTGGCAAAATGCATGCCATGAGTTGATTCTGAACAACACCATACAATTCAAAGTGTTTTATATCTTGGCAACCTGTGCGTTCCTGGAAAAAAAGCGGGATGTGTCCTCAGGAAGGGACAGGTGTCCTGTAAAGCGGACTCGGGCGCGGCTTCACCTGCCCGGCGCTTTGCGGTAGGGGCGGGGATGCGCTTCTTCATTCAGACCCTCGGCTGCAAGATCAACCAGTACGAATCCCAGGCCGTGCGCGAGGCCTGGGAGGACGCCGGATGGCGCGAGTCCCGGCAGGCTTCGGACGCCCAGGTGGTGCTGGTGCACACCTGCGCCGTCACGGCCGGGGCCGTGGCCGACAGCCGTGGTGCCGTGCGCCGCGCCCTGCGCGAGTCTCCGGGCGCGCGCGTGCTCGTGGCCGGTTGCGCCTCCCAGGTGGAGCCCGGCCCTTTCGCGGAACTGGCGGGGCGGGACAACGTGATCCCGCAGTCCCGCAAGGAGACGCTCTGCGCCCTGCCGGACGGCGCGGCGTCGACGCCGCGCGTCGGAGACTGGCCCGCCTTCTCCATCCGTCGCTTCAAGCGCTCGCGCCCGGTGCTCAAGGTGCAGGACGGCTGCTCCCACGGCTGCACCTACTGCATCGTGCCCAGGGCCAGAGGCCGGGCGCGCTCGCGGCCCTTCGCGGGCATCCTGGGCGAGGCCCGGGCGCTCCTGGAGTCGGGCGGCCGGGAGATCATCCTGTCCGGGATCAACCTGGGCCAGTTCGATGCGGACGGCGGAGATTTCTGGGACATGCTCGCTCGCCTGGAGGCCGCCCTGTCCCCCCGGTGGGCGGGCCGCGCCAGGCTGCGCCTCTCCTCGCTGGACCCGGGCATGCTCGGCCCGCGCGCGCTGGAGGTTCTGGCCGGTTCGCGCATGGTCTGTCCGCACGTGCACATCTCGCTGCAAAGCGCCGACGAGGGCGTGTTGCGCGCCATGGGCCGGGGCCACTACGGCCCGGAGGGCGTGCTGCGCTTCCTGGAGGGTCTGCGCCGGGAGACCCCCCTGGCCGCCGCCGGGGCGGACCTGCTCACGGGGTTTCCCGGGGAGGGCGAGGCGGCCTTCCGGGCCACGCTGGACTTCGTGGAGGCGGCGGGCCTGTGCTACGCTCACGTGTTCCCCTATTCGCGCCGCCCGGGCACCGTGGCGGCCCGCGCCCCGGGGCAACTGCCCCGGGAGGTGAAGAAGGAACGCGCCCGCGCCCTGCGCGAGGAGGCCCTGCGCCGCGAGCAGGACTACGTGGCGCGCCTGGCCCGTGCGGAGCGCCTCACCGTGGCCCTGGAACGCGACGACCCGCCCTCGGGAGCAAGCGAACACTACGTGGAGGTGCGCCTGGAAGGGGCCTTCGCGACAGGCTTGCGCCCCGGCGCGCTGGTGGAGGCGCGCCCCTTGCGCGCCGAGGGGACCCTCGTGCTGGCCGAGCCTCTGGCGTTTCCCCGGGGGCGTCCTCACGAGGAAGGGGCTTGCGGTGAAGCGTCCGCCTGCGTGGAGCCTCCCCTTTACGAATGCCCGCCTGAAAAGGTAGGGTGAACGCTTCAGGCGCGCCCGCCCCGGGCCGCCAATCCAAGCAGCGCCGCCCGGACGCGGCCCCGCGCCCGGCCCGGCAGGGAAACCTATGCCCAAAAGCATGACCGGCTTCGGCCGCTCCGTCACGGAAAACGACTACGCCAGCATGGTCTGGGAGGCGCGCTCCGTCAACAGCCGCTACCTGGACCTCAAGTGGCGTCTGCCCCTGTTCCTGCGCTCCCAGGAGGCCGACCTGGAGAAGATCGTGCGCGCCCACGCCGAGCGCGGCCGCATCGAGGTGAGCTGCAACTGCCAGCCCCACCGGGCCGAGGCCCTGGACGTGGCCCTGAACAAGCCCCTGGCCCGGGCCATGCTCCAATCGGTGGAGAGCCTGGCGCGCGACATGGGCCGCTCCTTCGAGCCGGACTTCACCCGGCTCATGACCATCTCCCATCTCTGGCAGGAGGGGCTCTCCGACGCGCCCGACGAGCTGGCCCAGGCCCTGCGCCGGGGCCTGGCCCTGGCCCTGGAGGACCTTCAGGCCGCCCGCGCCCGTGAAGGTGCGCTCCTGGCTGCGGACATCCTGCGCCGCCTGGAGCGCCTGGCCGGCTGGCACGTCCAGATCAAGGCCCTGGCCCCGCGCGTGAAAGAGGAGAAGTTCCAGACTCTGCGCACGCGCCTGGCGGCCATCCTGGAGAAGACCGGCATCGAGGCCCCCGAAGAGCGCGTCATCCAGGAAGTGGCCATGCTCTCCGACAAGCTCGACGTGTCCGAGGAGCTCACCCGTCTGGGCTGCCACCTGGACCAGATCCGCGAACTGCTGGGCCAGGACGGCGACGTGGGCAAACGCCTGGACTTTTTGCTCCAGGAGGCCTTCCGCGAGATCAACACCTGCGGCAACAAGGCCCAGTCCATCGAGGTGAGCCGCATCGTGGTGGAGTTCAAGGCCGAATTGGAGAAGGTGCGCGAACAGGTGCAGAACATCGAATAGGACCGTCGCGTGCAGAAAACAGGACTGCTCAACATCGGCTTCGGCAACTACGTGATCAGCGCGCGCGTGGTGGCCATCGTGAACCCCGCGTCCTCGCCCATGCGCCGCCTGCGCGAGGACGCCAAGGACTCCCAGCGGCTGGTGGACGCCACCCAGGGCCGCAAGACCCGGTCCATCATCATCACGGATTCGGGCCACGTGGTCCTCTCGGCCATCCAGGCCGAGACCATCTCCCAACGCTTCAGCCAGGACGACGACGATGACGACAAGTAGACGGCTGGGACTGGCCCTTATCGTGAGCGCCCCCTCGGGCGCGGGCAAGAGCACGCTCATCAAGGCCCTGCGCCGGGAGTTCCCGGCCATCGGCTATTCCATCTCCTGCACCACGCGCGCCCCGCGCCCGGGCGAGCAGGACGGCGTGGACTACCTCTTCACCAGCCAGGAGCGCTTCCGCGAGCTCATCGGCAAGGGGCACTTCGCGGAATGGGCACAGGTGCACGGCAACTACTACGGCACCCCGAAACAGGCCGTGCTGGACATGCTGGCCCAGGGCCGCGACGTGCTCTTCGACATCGACGTGCAGGGGGCCAGGGCGCTCAAGGAGAACCTGGGCCTGGGACACACGGTGTTCGTGCTGCCCCCCTCGCGCGAGGAACTCCTGCGTCGCCTCCAGGGCCGGGCATCCGACTCCCCCGAGACCGTGGCCCTGCGCATGGAGAACGCCCGGGACGAAATCGCCCAGTCGGGCTGGTTCGAGCACGTGATCGTCAACGATGTCCTGGAAGGCGCCGTGGACGAGCTGCGCGCCGTCTACCTGGCCGCCCGCAGCGCTCCGGCCCTGCGTCCGGAACTCGTGGAGACGCTTCTTTCACAGTGGACATGATAGACCGATGATTGCTTGCAGCGGATTGCTCTTCGGGGTATGCGAAGGGAGGCGGGGCTTTGAAAGGGCCGCGCATCCCGAGCGGGAGCCAACGTCATGAGCGAGTCCATGGACATCCAGGAAGGGGGGCAGACGCCCCGCGCCGCCTCCCGCCCCAGGGACAAGATCAAGGGCATCTTTTCCACGCAGTCCATCCAGAAGGTGGGCACAGGCACCACCACTCGCAAGACCATCCAGAAGACCTACTGGTTTGTGGAGGAGCTGGAAGAGAATCAGCTCGAGATCCAGCCCCTGAACAAGAACTACATTCCCTCTGGCCCCAAGCGCAAGATCACCATCGAGGACTTGCTTGCCAAGTTCGCTCCGGAGCCGGAGTTCTACATTTCCACGGTCTACCCCAAGCTCCAGGAACTCTCACGCACCATCCAGAAGGGCGAGCGCCACCGCGAGAAGGGCGAGATATTCAGCGCCGAACTGGAGTTCGGGCAGGCCCTCCAAGTGGACGAGGAGAACGTGCGCGCCAACTTCGGCCTGGGGCTCACCTACCTCGACCGGGGCGAAGCCCACAAGGCCAACGACATCTTCGAGCGCCTCGTGCGCCTGGACGCCGCCTTCGAGCCCGAGCACAAGCACCTCTTCAACGACTTCGGCATCAGCCTGCGCAAGAACAAGATGCTCGACCAGGCCCTCGACTACTACCGCAAGGCCGAGAGCCTCACCGAATCCGACGAGAACCTCTTCTACAACATCGCCCGGGCCTATTTCGAGAAGGACGACGCGGGCCAGTGCCTGGAATACCTCAAGAACGCCCTGCGCCTGAACCCGGGCCTCGTGGAGGCGCGCAAGTTCGTGAAATACCTTGTGGAGCAGAACAAGGTCTCGCTCGACCTGCCCGGCGTGCGCGAGCTGCTCCCCAGGGACGACCCCTCCCGCCAGCCCATCAACGTGGGCATCTAGGCCGCCATGAGCCACGAACGCGGCCAGCAATTCCTCCTCGACCTGCCGGGCCTGCGGCACGATCTGCCCTATTCCCCGGCGCTGCTCACCACCCTCTACAGCCAGACCGGGCAGGGCGCCGCCACGCCCATCGAGGAGATCGCCGAGACCCTCTCGCGCGACCAGGGCCTTACCGCCAAGGTGCTCACCATGGCCAACTCGGCCTTCTACGGCCTCCAGCAGGAGGTGACCACCGTGGGCCGGGCCATCGCCGTGCTGGGGCTCAACGAGGTGCGCTCCCTGGTGCTGGCCGTGGGCGTCAAGGGGCTCACCAGCGCCAAAGGCTTTCCCAAGGACTTCCCCATCGCCCCCTACTGGGAGCACCAGCTTTCCGTGGCCCTGGTGGCCCGTCGCCTGGCTCCGGCCATGGGCGGACTCGACGGCGACAACCTTTTCACGGCAGGCGTCCTGCACGACCTGGGCAAGCTGCTCACCGCCCTGCACCGCCCCGACGACTGGCGCGCCATCGAGGCCCTGGCCGCCGAACGCGCCCTCCCCTATTCCGAGGCCGAGGAGGAGTACTGGGGCATCGAACACGGCGTGCTGGGCTCCATGGTCATGGGCGCGTGGAATCTCCCCGCCGACCTGACCGAGCCCGTCAACTGGCACCACGCCCCCATGCACTCCCCCGGCCACCGTCGCCAGGCCCTGGCCCTCTGCGTGGCCGACGCCGTGGCCCACGTGGCTGCGGACCCCGACGCGCTGGTGGCCTGCCCCTGGCGCGAGGTGCTCCACAAGTTCAACCTCTCCCCAGAGGACCTGCTCGCGGATGTCCAAGCCCTCCTTGAGCGCCACGACCCCGGCGTCTTCGCCTCCGGGCTGGCCGCATGAGTCGCCTTTCCGCCGTCCATTCCGCCATGCCCCGCGCGCGTCTGTCCGCCCGGGAGGGCGCGCGCCGTGCGTAAGCTCTGGCGTCCCCGGAGCCAGGTTCCCGCGCCCGAGGCCCTGAGCGACTGGGCCGG
Source organism: Fundidesulfovibrio sp. (assembly GCF_058402725.1). Taxonomy (NCBI): domain Bacteria; kingdom Pseudomonadati; phylum Thermodesulfobacteriota; class Desulfovibrionia; order Desulfovibrionales; family Desulfovibrionaceae; genus Fundidesulfovibrio; species Fundidesulfovibrio sp. Next base: position 29,035 of record NZ_JBZVFJ010000012.1, read on the forward strand.
GAAGCTCTGCGTCTCCCCCCGTCTGGCCGGGCTGCTCTGGAGCCGGGGCCTGGAGACGCCGGACGCCATGGACGTGTTCCTCTGCCCGGGGCTGCGCCACCTCATGAGCCCCCGGGAGATCCCCGGCCTGGACGAGGCGGCGCGCGCCGTGGCCCATGCCCTGGAAGCGGGCCGCAAGATCACCGTATGGGGCGACTACGACGTGGACGGCGTCACCTCCACGGCCCTGCTCCTGGATTTCTTCGCCAAGCGCGGCTTCGCCGCCGCCAGCCACATCCCGGCGCGCATGGAGGAGGGCTACGGCCTCTCCTGCGCGGGCCTGGAGCGCCTGGCCGGGGACGGCACGCAGCTCGTGCTCACCGTGGACTGCGGCATCGGGGCCGTGGCCGAGGCGCGGCGCGCCCGCGAACTGGGCCTTGACCTGGTGGTCACCGACCACCATCTGCCCGGCCCCGAACTGCCGGACGCCCTGGCCGTGGCCAACCCCAAGCTGGCCGACGGCCCCGGGCGCGACCTGGCTGGCGTGGGCGTGGCCTTCTTCCTTGCCGCGGCGCTCAACCGCATGTTGCCGGGCGAGCCCCTGGACATCCGGCAATTCCTCGACCTGGCCGCCATGGGCACCCTGGCCGACGTGGTGAGCCTCACGGGCCAGAACCGCATTCTGGTAAAAAACGGGCTCCTCCTGCTGGCCGAGGGGGCGCGCCCCGGCGTGTTCGCCCTCAAGGAGGCTGCGGGATACTATCCCAAGGCCCCGCTGGAGGCCTCCCAGGTCACGTTCGGGCTGGCGCCGCGCATCAACGCGGCGGGCCGCCTCGGGCATGCGGGCGACGCCCTGCGCCTGCTCCTGGCGCGCGACCTGCGCGAGGCCCGGCCCCTGGCCAAGCAGCTCGACGAACTCAACGTCCGACGCCGCCAGGAGGAGGAAGCCATCTCCGCCGAGGCCCTGGAGCAGGCCCGGTTGCAGGCCGGCGCGTCCGCCCTGGTGCTGCACGCGCCCCACTGGCACCAGGGGGTGATCGGCATCGTGGCCTCGCGCGTGGTGGAGAACCACTACCGCCCCGCGCTGGTGATCACCGCGTGCGATGGCAAGCTCAAGGGGTCGGGGCGTTCCATCCCGGAGGTGGACCTCTATGCGGCCCTGGAGGCCTGCGGCGGGCATCTGCTGGGGTTCGGCGGCCACCGCCAGGCCGCCGGGCTGAGCCTGGCCCCGGAGAACCTGGAGGTCCTGAGCGCGGCCTTCCGCGAGGCCGTGCGCGCCCAGCTGGGCGAGGCGGACCCCGTGCCCAGCCTGCGCCTGGACGGGGAGCTCTCCTTCGCGGACATCCACCAGGAGCTGCTCAAGGAGCTGGACCTGCTTGGCCCCTTCGGCTGCGGCAACCCCGAGCCCGTGTTCTCCTCGCCGCCCCTGGACGTGCGCGGCAGGCGCACCTTCGGGGCCAACCATGTGGTCCTGGAAGTGCGCGACCCCGGCGCGGGCGTGACGCTTCGCGCCAAGGCCTGGCGCATGGCCGACAAACTGGGCCCCGAGGTGCAGGGCAAGCCCCTGACCCTGGCCTTCACCCCCAAGCTCGACACCTACAACGGCCTGGCCAGCGTGGAGTTGCGCGTCAAGGACTGGGCCGTCTCCTGACCCCCAGGGCCGCCAGCGGCCCGCGAAAAAGCCCCGGGACCTGGATGCGCTGTCATCGCGCCGTCCGGGATCGGGGCTCTTTGCCATCGCGGGCCGGGTGGCCTCGCGAGGGGAACACCGTCAGGAACGCCCGGCGGCGTTCCCGTTGGAGGCGAATCCGGACCGCTAGGCCTCCAGCTCCCTGGCGGCCTTTTCCACGCTCTGGGCGAAGCCTTCGCGGGCCTGGCGGATTTTTTCCTCCAGGCTCTTGTCCGTGAGGGCCAGGATCTGGGCGGCCAGCCAGGCGGCGTTGCGCGCTCCGGCCTTGTCGATGGCCAGGGTGGCCACGGGGAAGCCGGGAGGCATCTGCACGGTGGCGAGCAGGGCGTCCATGCCGCCCAGGGGCGAGGCGTTCACGGGCACGCCCAGCACGGGCTTGAGCGTGCGCGCGGCCACCGCCCCGGCCAGGTGCGCGGCCATGCCCGCCGCGCAGATGAACACCTGGCAACCCTTGGCCTCCAGTTCCGTCACCAGGCGTTCGGTGCGCTCCGGGGTGCGGTGGGCGCTGGTGACGGTAAACAGGTGCTCGATGCCCAGTTGGCCCAGCACTTCCGAACAGGGGCTCATGACATCCTTGTCCGAGATGGAGCCGATGAAGATGGCGACCTTGGTCATTGCGAAATCCTCTTGATGCCTTTGGAGCCGATGTCGCGGCGGAAATAGGAGTTCTCGAAGCCAACGGCCGCCACGGCGCGGTAGGCGTTCTCCTGGGCGCTGGCCAGGCCGTCCCCCAGGGCCGAGACGCCCAGCACGCGCCCGCCCGTGGTGCGCAGAGCGCCGTCCTTCAGGGACGCTCCGGCCACGAAGACCTTGGAGTCCGGCAGGGCGTCGGCCTGCTCCAGGCCCGTGATCTCCATGCCCTTGGGGTAGTCGCCGGGGTAGCCCTTGGCGGCCAGCACCACGCAGAGGGCCGTCTTGGGGCTCCAGCGCAGGGAGGCGGGGTCCAGCCTGCCGGCCACGCAGTCGCGCATCACCTGGGCCAGGTCGGATTCCAGGCGCAGGAGCAGGGGCTGGCACTCGGGGTCGCCGAAGCGCACGTTGTACTCAAGCACCGAAGGGCCTGCCGGGGTCATCATGAGCCCGGCGTAGAGCACGCCCTTGAAGGGGTGGCCGCGCTCGGCCAGGGTGCGCAGGATGGGGCGGATCACCATGTCGGCCATGCGCTCCCACTCGGTGTCGGGGAGCACCGGGGCGGGGGAGTACGCGCCCATGCCGCCTGTGTTGGGTCCGGTGTCGCCTTCGCCTGCGGCCTTGTGGTCCTGGCAGGAGGGCATGGGGGCGCAGGTCGCGCCGTCGCAGAAGGCCAGGAAGGAGGCCTCCTCGCCCATGAGGCAGTCTTCAACCACCACGGTGTCTCCGGCCTGGCCGAACACGCGGCGGGCCATCATCTCCTCCAGGGCGTCCAGGGCCTCCTGGCGGGTTTTCGCCACCACGACGCCCTTGCCCGCCGCCAGGCCGTCGGCCTTGACCACCATGGGCAGGGGGCGCCCGGTCACGTGGGCGCGGGCGGCTTCCAGATCGGTGAACACGCGGAAGGCGGCGGTGGGCACGCCGGAGGCGGCCATGATCTCCTTGGCGAAGGCCTTGGAGCCCTCCAGCCGCGCGCAATAGGCGTCGGGGCCGAAGCAGGGCACGCCCAGGGCCGCCAGGGCGTCGGTGAGCCCGGCCACCAGGGGGGCCTCGGGGCCGGCCACCACGAAGTCGACGGCGTTGGCCCGCACATAGTCCGCCAGGGCCTGCACGTCGGTGTCCCCGATGGGGACGTTCTCGGCCACCAGGGCCGTTCCGCCGTTGCCGGGGGCCACGCGGAGCTTTTCCACCAGGGGGCTCTGCGACAGTTTCCAGGCCAGGGCGTGCTCGCGGCCGCCCGAGCCCACCAGTAAGACGTTCATTGGCTCTCCTTACGGGAAATGACCGTGAGGTAGCGCAAGTGGATGGCGAAAGCAAACCGACCCCTTGCGGAGGGAAACTTTATGAGAATTGTTCCGGATTGCGCTTGACTTCGGCAGGAAATAATCTACTCGTAACACGAACCGACTGCGGGAGAGAAACCTATGCTGCAAACGCAATCAACGGTCATGGACTTCGATTCCGCCCTGGAGCGCTTCAAGTCCATCTCCCTGGAAAGGGGCCTCCGGCTGACCCATCAACGCCTGGAAATCCTGCGCGAACTCGTGGGCGCCAAGGACCATCCCAGCGCCGAGATGGTCTTCGGGCGCGTACGGCGCAGGCTGCCCACCATCTCCCTGGACACCGTGTACCGCACCCTGTCCACCTTCGATGAACTGGGCCTGATCATGCGCGTGCCCGTCACCGGGGACCAGGGGCGCTTCGACGCCGACACCAGCCCGCACCATCACTTCGTGTGCTCGCGGTGCAAGGCCATCTACGACTTCCTCTGGGACGAGTTCGACCGTCTCACCCCGCCGCTCGACTCCGAGGCGCTGGGCCGTGCGGACGACCGTCGTGTGGTGCTGCGCGGCGTGTGCACGCGTTGTCTGGGCGAGCAGTAGTATTTTTCTTTCAAAGCACTTGACCAGTTTGCGCCCTTTGGCTTATCATTTTAATCAGAAAAATTACTAAGTCGGAATTACCGACTGAAAAGGAGAGCCCGATGTCCAAGTCCGACGCAAACCTTCAGGAAGCCTTCGCAGGGGAATCCCAGGCCAATCGCAAATACCTCGCTTTCGCCAAGCAGGCCGAAAAGGAAGGCTTCAAGCAGGTTGCCAAACTCTTCCGCGCCGCCGCCGAGGCCGAGACCATCCACGCCCACACGCACCTGGCCGCCATGGGCGGCATCGGGACCACGGCCGAGAACCTGAAGGCCGCCGTCGCCGGCGAGACCCACGAGTTCGAGAGCATGTACCCCCCCATGATCGAGACCGCAGTGGCCGAAGGCAACAAGAAGGCAGAGCGCAGCTTCCGCTACGCCAACGCCGTGGAAAAGGTCCACGCCGACCTCTACGCCAAGGCCCTGGCCGATCCCGCCGGACTCAAGGACACGGAATACTACGTCTGCAGCGTTTGCGGCTACACCTGCGAGGACCACGCCCCCGAGAAGTGCCCTGTCTGCCAGGCGGCCGCCAAGGCCTTCTACTCGGTGGGCTAGGCCCGCGTGAACCGCGAACAGGCGGCCGCGAGGCCAGCCGGAGGAGACGTCATGGACAAGTGGGAATGCCCTTGCGCATATGTCTACGACCCCGCCGAAGGGGACGTGCAGCACGGCGTCAAGCCGGACACCCCCTGGGAAGAGGTCCCCGAGGACTGGGTGTGCCCCAAGTGCGGGGCCGAAAAGGAATACTTCGAAAAGGTCGAGGCGTAGGCCCTCGCGGCTGAACGCCCGGCGCGCTTCCCGGCGACGGGGCGTCTGCGCCATCAAGCCCCTTCCGCCTTGGCGGGAGGGGCTTTCGCGTTGCCTGGGCGGCTCAGGCGGCGGTGGGCTTGTCCAGAAGCTCCAGCCAGGCGTGGGCGAGCATCGGGTCCCACTGGCTCCCCGCGCCCTGGCGCAGGATGTCGCGGGCGGTCTCCAGGGAGCGGCCCCTGTGGTAGGCGCGGTCCGAGGTCATGGCCTCGAAGCCGTCCACCACGCTCACCAGCCTGGCCAGGAAGGGAATGTTCTCTCCGGCGAGGCCATCGGGATAGCCCGCGCCGTCGAAGCGCTCGTGGTGGTGGAAGACCACGGGGAGCACGGCCCCCAGGCTCTCCACCTTGCCCAGGATGGTGCGCGCGATGGCCGGATGCTGGCGCATCACGGGCAGCTCGGACTCGTCGAGCGGCCCGGATTTGTTGAGAATGTTGTCGGGGACGCCGATCTTGCCGATGTCGTGGAGCATGCCCGCCGTGCGCGCCAGCTCCACCTCGCGGGCGGGCAGGTTCAGGTGGCGGGCCAGCTTCACGGCGTAGCGGCTCACGCGCTCGGAATGGCCCCGTGTGTAGGTGTCCTTGGCCTCCACGGCGTGAACCAGGGAGTAGACGATCTCCTCGTTGACGGCCTTGAGCCGCGCGCAGGCCCGCCTGGACTCGAAACAGACCGAGGCGTGGGAGGCGAACAGCGTGAAGAGCTTGAGATCCTCCACGCCGTAGGGGGCCGACCCGGCCGCGCGCAGGGCCACCACCGCTCCAGCGCCCTCCGAGAAGGTGAGCGGCGCGCCCACGGCCGAGAGGGGCGGGCGCGCCTCCTGGGCGTTGAAGGCGTCGCGCAGCAGCTGCTCCTCGAAGAGCATGGGGCGTCCCTTGCGCGCCAGGCCCGCCGAAAGCGACTCGAACCAGGCCCGCACGCCCGGGTTTTCGCGGAAGTAGGGACCCAGGAAGATGTGGCGCTGTCCGCCGGAACCGTCGGACCCGTGGGCGAAGAAGGCGATGCCGTCGGGAGCGAAGGCCTGGCCCACCTGGGCCAGGAACTCCTTGACCAGCGCGCGGGCCTCCTGGCGTGCCGAGAGCGCGGCGGAAAGGACCAGCATGCGCGAAAGCCCCCCCGCGCCCGCCTGCACGCGCAGGGAGCGCTCCGTGACGGCCTTGAGGACGGCGGCGCGCAGGTCTTCCACCTTGAAGGGTTTGAGCAGGTAGTTCACCGCGCCCAGGCGCACGCATTCCACGGCGCTCTCGATGGTGCCGTAACCCGTGAGCACGATGAGGTCCGTGTCCGGGGCCACGGAGCTCATCGTTCGCAGAAGGTCGACCCCAGAGGCTCCGGGCATGCGCAGGTCGCTCACCACGAGGTCGAACGTGTCCTCGCGCAGGCGCTCCATGGCCTGGAGGCCGTCGCGGGCCGTGCTGACGGTCTGGGCCAGGTCGGCCAGGGACTCCGCGCAGACCTCCAGAACGCCGGGCTCGTCGTCCACGAGCAGGATTCTCGGCCCAAGGGCATGCATGCGCGCCTACCGGTCGAAAGGATGGGCACATCCGGCCCTCAACGGTAGGATACATCGCTTCCGGGAGGGATGTCCAGTGAATCTGGGGGTATCCGGGAATCCGGCGGCCGTCGCGGTTTGCCTTTCCGGGGTTTTGATGTAGTGAGCGCGAAACGCCCCCACACCCGAACCAGCGACGGCGATCAACCCATGGACCAACCCGACACCAGGCGTCCGGCCGACAGGGTGCGAGCCCTGGTGGAGGGCCTGGACAGGCTTCCCTCGGCCCCGGCCTCCGCCTCCCGCCTCCTGGAAGTGGCCGCCTCCGACGCCCCCTCGCCCAAGGATCTGACCCAGGCCGTGGAGGCCGACCCGGCAGTGAGCCTGCGCATCCTGCGTCTGGCCAACTCCGCCGAGTTCAACCGCGCCCAGAAGGTGGACGACGTGCGCCAGGCCGTCATGCTCCTGGGCGCGGAGGCCGTGCGCACGGCCGCCCTGTGCGTGTGCGTGCGCGAAGGGCTCTTCAAGGATTTCGACGCCGGCGACCCGGCCGTGTCCGATGTCTGGCGGCACAGCCTGGCCTGCGCCTGCGCCGCGCGCATGCTGGCCGAGAAGGTCCGCCCGAATTTGGCGGGCGCGGCCTTCGCCGCCGGGCTCCTGCACGATTGCGGCAAGCTGGCGCTCCTGGCCTGCGCCCCCCGCGAGTCCGCCGGGCTCTACGCCGACGAGTTCCTCTTCGGCGGGCGTCTCGTGCGCGCCGAGCAGGAGGCCCTGGGCGCGGACCACTGCCTGGCGGGCAAGTGGCTCCTGGAGCGCTGGGGCCTGCCCGCCGGTCTGGCCGAATCGGCCTGGATGCACCACCAGTCGCCGCAGGCCCTTCTGACGGCGGGAGCGTCGGGGCTCATCCCCCTCTTCACGGCCCTGGCCGACCGCATCGCCCACGAGTCCACGGGCCTGGCCGCGCCCTCCCAGGACGAGGGCGAGAGCCTGGCCGCCGCTCGCGAACTGGGCCTGGACAAGGCCGCCCTGGCGGAGATTCGCGGCGGATTGGGCAGGCGCTTCGCCGAGCTTTCGGGGCTCTTCGCCATGCCCCAGGACGCGGCGGGCTTCTATTTCGACGCCCTGGCCCGGGCCAACCGCAGGCTGGGCGACACGGGCCTGGGGCTGGCCGGGCGCGTCCGCTCCCAGGAGCGCGACGCCCGCGCCCTGCGCCACGTGGCCCAGGCCGGCCTGGAGCTGGCCAAGGCCGAGAGCGAGGACGCCGTGCTCAAGGCCCTGGCGCGCTGCCTGCGCGACCGCTTCGGCGCTCCCTCCGGCCTGGCCTGCCTCCTGGAGGACGACGGCCGCGTCCTGCGCGGCAGGCTCTGGAGCGAAGCGGGGGAAGGCCCGGTGAACGTGCCCCTGGACGATTCCGGCGCACCCCTGGAATCCGGCGCGCTCCCCTGGCCCTACGGAGAACTGGCGCGCGGGATGCGCATCCGGGCCGCCGCGCTGCCCGGTCCCGAGGGGCCGCCCGTGCACTTCCAGCACGGCGTGGCCACGGTGGCCGTGCGCGAGAACGGCCTGGGCGCCGGGGAGCTGCTCTTCGCCCCGGGCTCCGGGCGCGTGGAGCCCGAGGTGCGCGGGGCCGTGGGCCTGCTGGCCCAGCTGGCCGCCCAGGCCTTCCGCCGTCTGGATCTGGCCGACAGCCGCGAGCGCCGGGGCGAGCGCCTGGCCCTGATGATGCGCTCCATGCAGGAGATGAACGACAAGCTCCTCAAGACCCAGCGCCTGGCGGCCGTGGGACAGCTGGCCGCCGGGGCCGCCCACGAGATCAACAACCCCCTGGCCATCATCTCGGCCCGGGCGCAGCTGCTGGAGATGCGCGAGACCGACCCGGCCAAGAAGAAGGGCCTGCGCCAGATGGTGGAGCAGATCGACCGCATCGGGGCCATCCTCACGAGCCTCATGGACTTCGCCCGCCCGGCCCCGCCGCGCATGGAGCTCATGAACCCCCGCGAGTGCCTGGAGCGCGTGCTGGCCCTGGTGGAGAACGGCCTGGGCGCCCAGAACATCCGCCTGGAGCGCGACTACGCCCCCGACGTGCCCGACATCCGCGCCGACGCCCACCAGATGGAGCAGGTGCTCCTGAATCTGGCCCTCAACGCCCAGCACGCCATGGAGCAGGGCGGGGGCGTGCTGCGCGCCGGACTGCGCCGCCTGACGGCCTCCGACGCCGTGGCCTTCACCGTCTCCGACACCGGAACGGGCATCGCTCCCGGCAACCTGGAGCGCATCTTCGACCCCTTCTTCACCACCAAGCCCGAGGGCAAGGGCACGGGCCTCGGGCTTTCCACGGCCTGGGGCATCGTCACGGCCCACGGCGGGACCATCGCCGTGGACACCGAGCCCGGCCGCGGCTCCCTGTTCACCGTCACCCTCCCGCGCGACCTCTCGGCGCGCCCCGTCCTGGCCGACGAATCCTCGCCCCGCCGCGAGGAGGCGGCCGTGCTCGTGGCCGACGACGAGGCCCACATCCGCGAGATCCTGCGCGAATCCCTGGAGTCGCGGGGTTTCGCCGCGCGCACGGCCTCCGACGGCGAGGAGGCCCTGCGCCTCCTGCGCGCGGGGCGCTACCGCCTGCTCATCCTGGACATCCGCATGCCGGGGCGCGACGGCCTCTCGCTCCTGCGCGAGTCGGCCACCTTCGCCGGGCCGGACATGCCCGTGCTGGTGCTCACCGGCATGGCCACCGAGGAGGAGCAGGCCCAGGCCATCAAGCTGGGAGCGGCCGCCTGCATGCGCAAGCCCTTCCAGGTGGAGCGCCTGCTGGCCGAGGTGGAGCGCCTTACGGGACGCGGCGGATGAACCGCGTCCTTGCCGTGGGCAGCGGAAAGGGCGGTACGGGCAAGACGAGCGTCTCCGTGAACCTGGCCCTGGCCCTGGGACGCCTCGGCCGCCGGGTCTGCCTGCTGGACGCGGACCTGGGCCTTTCCAACGTGGACGTGCTCCTGGGCGTCTCCCCGGAGTGGACCCTTGAACACGTGCTCTTCGACGGCGTGCCTTTGGAGCAGGCCGCCATACCCGCTGCCCCGGGCGTGGACGTGATCCCCGGCGGCTCCGGCGTGGCCCGCCTGGCCGACCTGGACCGCCCCGCGCGCCTGGCCATGGCCCGGGAGTTCTCCAAGCTGGCGGGCTACCACTACCTCGTGGTGGACGGCTCGCCCGGCGTCTCGGCCCAGGTGGTCTCGCTGTTCCTCTCCTGTCCGGAACTGCTGCTGGTGACCAACCCCGACCCCGCAGCCCTCACGGACGCCTACGCCCTGGTGAAGGTGCTCTCGGGCAACGGCCTGCGCCGCGCCCCGTCCCTGGTGGTCAACCGCGTGAGCGGCCCTGAGCAGGCGCGCGACATCTTCGAACGCCTGCGCCGGGCCATGACCCGCCACCTCTCCCTGGACCTGCGCTACGCCGGCCATGTGCCGCGCGACCACCACGTGGCCGCGGCCGCTGCCCGCCAGCGCGCCCTGGTGAAGCTTTACCCGGCGGCTCCTGCGGCCCGCGCCCTGATGGAACTGGCCGGACGCCTGGACACGGCGGGCGCGCCCCCGGGCACGGACCCGGCCGGGGCCTTGGCCTTCGCCAAGTCCCTGCAGGTGCGCATGCGCGAAGCCGCCCAGACCTCGGGCGCGCCTTCCGTCGGGCCGGACGCCGTGCGCGCCCTGGACGACGCCCTCTCCCTGCTGGATTCCCTGGGCGGCGCGGCCGGGCCGGGAGACCTGGAGCGCCTGCGCGCCCTGGTGGCTCGGGCGCGCTCTGGCCTGGCGCTCCCGGCGCGCCGGGAGCGCCCCGGGGGGCGCGACGGCGCGGGCGTTGCGGTGATCAGTTCCGACGAGTCCATCGGGCAGATCCTGGCCGAGAGCCTGCGGGCCTCGGGCATGGAGGTGAACCCGGACGGGGCCGGGCGCACCGAGGCTGCCGTGGTCTACTGGCGGGGCGATCCCGACGGCCTGGCCCGGCGCATGGCGGGGCTGGGCGAAGCGGGGCTGGTTTTCGTGCGCTCCGTGGCCTCCCACGATGCGCCTCCGGCCTGGCGCGGGGCCACGGAGGTGATGGACATGCCCTTCCGCGTGGAGGACCTGGCCGGGGCCGTGCGCCGCCTGGCGTCGCGCCGCCAGGGCAAGCCCTGATCTTTCGCCGGGGGCTCGACGCGGTGCGGCCGCTGGGGTAGGGTGGGCATCCACTCATTTTTCCCGAGGAGGCACGCCATGATGAAGAAAGTGAGCGTCTTCGACGAGGCCAAGTTCACCGACCTGACCTTCCACAGTTTCCTGGTGCACGATTCCGAGCACTTCAAGATCATCAACTTCAACTTCAAGGCCGGGCAGCACATGCCCGTTCACTCCCACGAGATCGAAGGGCAGCTCTCCATCGTGGTGCTCTCGGGCGAGGGCGAGTTCCTCTCCGAGGACGACGCCATCCCCTGCAAGACGGGCGACGTGCTCGTGAGCGACATCGCAGAACCCCACGGCGTGCGGGCCGTCACGGACATGCGCGTGCTGGTGACCATCGCCCCGCCCATCTGAGCGAACCCCTGCGGGGATTCCCCGGTCCGGCGTCGGGCCGGACCGGCTCCCTCACCGCTCTCTGCGGCGGGCCTTCCCGGGAAATCCGGGGCGGACCCGCCGCTACTGCTTTGGCCCTGCCGGGAGCGCGCCCAGGAGACGGTCGGCGTTGCGGCTCGGAAGCGCACCGGTGGCGAGCGCCGTGTCCTCCCGCGAAAGGAGCGACAGGCGCTCGACCACACGCTCGAGGGACCCGGCCTGGCCGGCCAGGTCCTCAACGGCCTGCGTTCCGGCCGACATGGCCTTCGCCACCTCCTGGCTGAGCTGGCGCACAGCCTCGACGCTGCGTCGCATCTCGCCCGCTGCGGCCGACTGCTGCTGCGCCGCCGCCGCGATGGACCGGACCTGCTCGGCGGAGGCCTCGGCCAGCGTCACGATTCCGGTCAGCGCCTCTGCGGAGCGTCCGGCATGCTCCGAAGCCGCCTGTACGGAGCCGCCCGTGCGGTCCACGCCCGCCAGCGATCGGCGCGTGCCCTGCTGGATGGCATCCACGGCAACGGCCACTTCCTGGGTGGCGCTCATGGTTTTTTCCGCCAGCTTGCGCACCTCGTCGGCCACCACGGCGAAGCCCCTCCCTGCCTCGCCCGCGCGGGCGGCCTCGATGGCGGCGTTCAGGGCCAGGAGGTTGGTCTGGTCGGCGATGTCCGAGATCACCCCCATGATCCGGCCGATGCTCTCCGC
>NZ_JBZVFJ010000013.1:0-40271 GCF_058402725.1 Fundidesulfovibrio sp.
CGAAGCTCACGCCCTTGACCGCCTGGTAGTCGCCCGCGCGCAGCGCGAAGGTGACCTCCAGGTCTTCCACCTTGAGAAGGGTTTGGTCCGCCATGTCCGCTATCCCTTCTTGTAGAGCTTGGGGTTGAGGAAGTCGCGCAGCCAGTCGCCCAGGAGGTTGATCACCAGGATGAGCACCACCAGAAGCACGCCGGGGAAGGCGGTGATCCACCAGGCCCCGCTGAAGATGTACTCGAAGCCCGTCTTGATGAGCGAGCCCAGCGACGGGCGCGTCACCGGCATGCCCAGGCCCAGGAAGGAGAGCGCCGCCTCGCTCATGATGGCCCCGGCCACCTGCACCGTGGCGATGACCAGCACCGGCGAGAGCGTGTTGGGCAGGATGTGCCGGAACATGATGCGCAGGGGCGAAAGCCCGATCACGCGGGCGGCCTCCACGTATTCCTTGCGCTTCTCGGCCAGCACCGAGGCGCGCACCGTGCGCGCCACCTGGGGCCACTCGGCCAGGCCGATCACCAGCACCAGGATGGGCACGGCCATCTGCTCGCGCAGGGCCAGGGAGTGCCTGCCCAGCAGCACATCCACCAGCACGGAGATGATGATGGCCACCATGAGCGTGGAGAACGAGAGCTGCACGTCGGCCATGCGCATGAGGAAGGCGTCGGTCTTGCCCCCGGCGTAGCCCGCCGTGAGCCCGAGCACCACGCCGATCAGGCACTGGAGCATGGTGGCCCCCAGGCCGATGATCAGCGAGGTGCGCATGCCGTAGATCATGGCCGAGAGGAGGTCGCGCCCCTGCTGGTCGGCGCCCAGGAGGAAGTTGGAGCTGCCTTCGGAGGTCCAGGCGGGCGGGGTGCGCGCGTCCAGCACGTCGATGTTGATGGCGTCGTACACGTCGTGCGGCGCTACCAGGGGGGCCAGCAGGGCCACTGCGCACAGGAAGAAGAGCACGAGGGCGCAGCCCATGGCCACCGGGTCGCGCAGAAAACGGTAGAGAAACCACGAATCCTTGAAGGCTTTCCAGCTGACGGCCACGCTATTTCCTCCCCGTCACGCGGACCATGGGGTTCACCAGTCCGTAGACCAGGTCCACCACGGTGTTCACCACCACGAAGATGAGCCCCACCACCACCAGATAGGCCACCAGGAGCGAGGTGTCGGCGCGCTCAACCGCCTGGAGGAAGATGAAGCCCATGCCCTGCCACTGGAACACCGTCTCCGTGAGGATGGTGAAGGCGAGCATGGTGCCGATGCGCACGCCGCCCACGGTGATCACGGGGAGCAGCGTGTTCTTGAAGGCGTGCACCAGATAGATGCGCCACAGGGGCAGGCCCTTGGCGAAGGCGAACTTGACGTATTCGCTCTGGAGCACCTCCATCATCTCGGAGCGGATGAGCCGGATGAAGAGCGGCAGCGTGAGCGATGCCAGCGAGATGGAGGGCAGCACCATGTGCCGCAACCCGTCCGCCGTGAGGAGGCCCGTGGACCAGAAACCCAGCACCGTGACCGTCTCGCCACGCCCGAAGGAGGGCAGCCAGCCCAGGAACACGGCGAAGATCCAGATCATGATGATGGCGATGAGGAACACCGGGATGGAGACGCCCACGATGGAGGCCCCCATGATCACCCGCGTGAGCGCGCTGCGCGGCCGGATGGCCGCGTAGATGCCCAGGGGCAGCGAGAGCGCCAGCACCCAGAGCACGGCGCAGAACACCAGCTCCGCAGTGGCCGGGAACTTCTGGAGGATCACGCTCAGGGCGGGTTTGCCGAACATGTAGGAGATGCCCAGGTCGCCCCGGAGGGCGTTGCCCACGAAGCGCAGGTACTGCTGGGGCAGCGGGTCTGCGAGGCCCAGCTTCACGCGCAGGGCCTGGCGCTCCGTCTCCGAGACCGACTCGCCGAGCAGGTCGCGGATGGGGTCGCCGATCTTGTGCTGCACGGCGAAGCAGACCAGGCTGATGATGGCCATGACCAGCAGGGCCTGGCCCGCCCGGCGGACGAAGAACGCGAACATGGCGACGTGTGACCTCCCTCACCGATTCCGGGCGCGGCCCGGTGCGCGAACGAAAGCGCCCGAAGGCGCATGGCCCCGCGCGGCGCGGGACCTGGGACGATTGCCTACGGCGCGGCGGCCCGCCTTCAGGCGGTCTCCCGGTCCAGACTGGCGCGGACCGGCTTTGCCCAGCCTGACCGGCCTGACCGGCTTGTCCGGCCTGCCCGGCCTCACCAGCCTGACCGGCCTGACCGGCTTGACCGGTTTGTCCGGCTTGTCCGGCTTGTCCGGATTGTCCGGTTTGACCGGTTTGTCGAAGCGGCGGCCGCTCCCGTGCGCCCTGGCGGGTCCCGGCTTCAGGCTGGGACCCGCCAGGGCGGTCCGGAACGGACGAAGCCTCTCGAATCTTCCCGCCGGGGTCTGGTATGTCCGGCGCGGTGGCCCAATAGCCGATCCCGGGCCGCGGGTCCAGCGCCGAACGCCCCGCTTGCGCCGCGATGGCTCCCGCCGCCGCCCGTTCAGGCCTGGTCGGGGCGGACTCCCGGGGAGCCCGCCCCGCAGGCGGGAACGGGAGAAACCGCAGGGGCTTGCGGCCCCTGCGGCGGATGCGTCGTCTACTCGATGACCAGGTCGCCCAGGTAGAGGAAGTTCTGCTGGTTGATGCAGGTGTCCAGCTTCACGTTCTTCTTGGCGGCCCAGGAGAGGGGTTCGAAGTGCAGGGTGATGGTGGCTCCGTCGTCGTAGGCCATCTTCTCGGCGTCCTGGAGGATCTTGTTGCGCTTCTTGAGGTCGGTCTCGGTGGAGGCGCTCATGACCAGTTCGTCGAGCTTGGGGTTGCAGTAGCCGGCGGAGTAGGCGCCCCAGCCCTTTTCCTTGTTCTCGCAGAAGAGCAGGAACTCGAAGAAGTTGGCGGAGTCCTCGGTGTCGGGGTGCCAGCCGACCATCTGCAGGCTGGCCTGGCGCTTCTGGAACTCGGGCCAGTACTGGGCGATGGGCATGGTCTTGAGGTCGACCTTGATGTTGATCCTGGCCAGCATGCCCGCCACGGCCTCGGCGATCTTGTCGTCGTTGGTGTAGCGGTTGTTGGGGGCGATCATGGTGACGGTGAAGCCCTTCTCGAAGCCTGCGTCCTTCATGAGCTTCTTGGCCTTCTCCAGGTCGAAGCGGGGCTTGAGGTCGGGGTTGAAGCCGGACATGCCCTTGGCCGAGAGCTGGTTGGCGGGCACGGTGAGCTTGTTCATGATCTTGTCCACGATGCCGGCGTTGTTCACGGCGGCGATCACGGCCTGGCGCACGCGCACGTCCTTGAACTCAGGCTGGATGGTGGGGTTGAGGCCGATGGTGATCACCCGGGTGGAGGCCATGTTCACCAGGGCAAGGTTCTTGTCCTGCTTGATGAGGTCCTGGTCCTGGGGGTTGACGGGGTTGATGAAGTCCACGTCGCCCGAGAGCAGGGCCGCGGTGCGGGTTCCGGGGTTCTTGATGGGGGTGAGGATCACCTGGGTGACGTTGCCCTTGGTCTTCTTGTCCCAGTGGGCGGTGTTGCGCTCGAGCACCATCTTCACCTGGGGCTCGTAGGAGACCACCTTGAAGGGGCCGGTGCCGGAGGCGTTGGAGTTGGCGAACACCGGGTCGGTCTTGGAGATGAGGTCCTTGTCCTTGCCCTGGGCGTCCTTGCCCGAGTAGAACTTGGAGTCCATGGGGAAGATGTAGGTGAGCAGGTTGAGCGCCAGGGGCTCGGGACGCTTGAAGGTGAATTCCACCGTGTTGTCGTCGATGGCCTTGGCTTCCTTGAAGGCGTCGTAGAGGGCTTTCCAGTCGGGGGCCTTGCGGGCGCGCTCGAAGGTCCAGACCACGTCGGCGGCGGTCATGGGGTTGCCGGAATGGAAGGTGACGCCCTTGCGCAGGGTGACGCGCAGGGTCAGGGGGTCCTTCTGCTCGATCTTCTCGGCCAGGCGGTTCTCGATCTTCATGTCCTTGGTCCAGCGGACCAGGGGATCGAAGACCCACTCCGCGTAGGACAGGAGGTTGCCGGAGAGCTGGCTCATGTAGTCCAGGCGCGGGGGGTCGGCGTCAAGGGCCAGTTTCAGGGTCTTGGCCTGGGCGTTGACGGCCATGAGGCCCGCAAGCGCCAGCGCCGCCAGGAGGGCGAGGGACTTCTTCATGCGATCATCTCCTGTCGTTTGAGGTGGTTGACGGCCTGAGGCCGTTTGATCCGTCTCTGAGCGACCAAAACGTTTCCTGATAGTCTTTTTGCCGTCACTTGGAAAGGGACAGCGGCCAACCCCTTGAAGGTTTGCCTCTTTTGTGGAGCCGCCTTCAAAGCAAACTTTTTAGGTATGAATTATTGACCTCATCGAAACGATCGGTTCTTCAGTCGACCGCTTTGTGCGCCTGCCGATACGAGGTGAGCCAAGGAGGCTCGACGCCAGGGATGCTTACGGTCCGGAAGAATCGTGACGGCAGCGCTCGACAATTGCATAGCCCTTCCTTTCATACGCCACCGTTTCGGTGTGGTATTGCGTCCGCATGGCCACCCTGCCCGACGCCCGAGCCTGCCGGGAAGCGAGGGCGGACCGGGAGGCCTCACGGGCGCAGCACCACCGTGGAGATGGCGTTCTTGGGCGAACCGTCGATGACCTTGCGGCTGATGGCCAGGTAGACCAGCGTCTTGCGCTTGGCGTCCACGATGCGGGTGATCGCGGTGTCCTTGAAGAGCAGCGACGTGCCCTCGGAGAACACCTTGCGCGATTTGGGCAGCTTGTCGGGCATGTCGCAGGGGCGGGTCTGCACGCACTCCAGGGAGAATTCCGAGGGGTCTTCCGCCAGGCCCACTGCCCCGGACACCCCGCCCTTGCGGGCCTGGCTCAGGTAGCAGGTGACGCAGGGCACGTCTGGGTCGTCGAAGGCGTAGACGCACACCTTGTGGTTGGCCCCCAGGAGCTTCCATTCGGTGGTCAGGCAGTCCAGCTCTTCGGCCAGGACGGGCGAGGCGGAGAGGATCGCGAGGGCCAGAACGGCCAGGATGCGCGCGGACATGAAAACCTCCTGCGGCGGGATGCCGATGTGGACCTTCATAGACGGAATCGGCTCCCGCGTCGAGGCCCGGCGTGCCTCATGCGCCCTGCCCCGCGCGCCCGGCCTGTCCGCCAGCGTGCACGGCACGCCTGCCCCGCGCGCCCGGCCGGCCTGACGGGGCCAGGCCCCGGAGGGCGCGCCCTCACCCCTGCGCGGCCAGGCGGATGAGGCGCTCGGCCGAGGCGGCGTCCCCGGGCGGCGAGAAGAGGTAGCCCTGGGCGGAGAGGCAGCCCAGGGCCGCCACGCTCTCCAGCTGTTCGCGGGTCTCCACGCCCTCGGCCACCACGTCCAGCTCCAGGTTGCGCGCCAGCGACACGATGGTGCGCACGATCTCGCGGTTCTCGCGGGCGTCGCCCTGGCCGGAGACGAAGGAGCGGTCGATCTTGAGCCCGTCGATGGGGAAGCGCTGCAGGTAGGAGAGCGAGGAGTAGCCGGTGCCGAAATCGTCCACCAGGAGGTGCACTCCCAGGTTCTTGAGCTTGCCCAGCTTGTCGCCCGAGGTCTTGGCGTCGCGCATGATCACGCTCTCGGTGATTTCGAGCTTGAACAGATGCGGCGGGATGTGGTGGGCCGACAGGCCCAGACGGATGGACTCCACAAGGTCGGTCTGGCGGAACTGTTTGCTGGAGATGTTGGCCGTCATGTAGAGCGATCGGGCCTGGGGCAGCAGTTCCCGCCAGCGGCCGAGGCGCAGCATGGCCTCGGCCAGCACCCATTCGCCCAGGGGCTCGATGAGCCCGGTCTCCTCGGCCAGGGGGATGAAGCGCGACGGGGGGATCATGCCCAGGGTGGGATGCTTCCAGCGGGCCAGGGCCTCGAAGCCCTGGAGCACGCGCCCGGGCAGGGAGTAGATGGGCTGGTAGTGCAGGGTCAGGTCGCCGTTTTTCAGGCCCTGGCGCAGCTCGTTCTCCATGCGCAGGTTTTCCACGGCCAGGGCGTGCATGCGCCGGGTGAAGGCCAGGCGGTCCTTGCCGGACTCCTTGGAGCGGTACATGGCGATGTCGGAGTCGCGCAGGATGTCCTCGGCGGTGGTGTAGCCCTGGGTCTTGAGCACGATGCCGATGCTGGCCCCGCAGTAGACCTCGTTGCCGGAGATGGTGAAGGGCTTGTCCAGCACGTGGCGGATGCGGTCGGCCACGTCGATCACCTCGCGCGAGGTGGCGAACTCCTCCAGGAGCACGGCGAATTCGTCGCCGCCCAGGCGGGCCACGGTGTCCACGGAGCGCACGCAGGACTCCAGCCGCCGGGCGATGCCCTTGAGCAGGATGTCCCCCGCCAGGTGCCCCAGGGAATCGTTGATGCGCTTGAAGCGGTCCAGGTCCAGGAGCAGCACGGCGAAGTTGTAGCCCATGCGCCGCTTGGATCGCTCCATGGCGCGGTTGAGGCGCTCGGTGAAGAGGTTGCGGTTGGGCAGGCCGGTGAGCCCGTCGTGGAAGGCCTGGTGGGTGAGCTGGTCCTCGAAGCTCTTGCGCTCGGTGATGTCCTCGTAGATGTAGTAGATGCCCTCGATGCGCCCGCCCAGTTCGATGGGGTAGCCCAGCACCGAGACGGGGATGAGCGTGCCGTTCTTGGCGCGGCGCACGGTCTCCTTGGAGACGAAGCGCCCGGCGTTCACCTGGGCGTTGAAGCTGGCGGCCTCGGCGGCCAGGTGTTCGGGCACGATGAGGTTGCGGTTGAACTCGCCCGCCACATCCCCGCGGGGGTAGCCGAAAAGGCGCGTGAAGGCGGGGTTCACGTTGAGCACGCGGCCCTCGGGGCTGAGCAGCACCATGGCCTGCGGGGAGCTCTCGAAGAGCATCTTCAGGTGGGCGCGCTCGCGCTCCAGGGCGGCTTCGGTGCGCTTGCGCTCCGAGATGTCGCGCACCACGGCGGTGAGGAAGGTCTCGCCGTGGGCGTCGAAGCGGTTGAGCGAGACCTCGGCGTGGAACCACGCGGCGTCCTTGCGCTGGTGCACCCATTCGATCTTCTGGGGCGCCCCTGCCAGGGCCTTGTCCAGCAGTTCGCGGGCCACCTGTCCCGAGGGCCGTCCGTCGGGCTGCACGGGCGGCAACAGGTTCTCCAGGCACAGCCCGGGGATTTCGTCCTCGCTGAAGCCGAAGAGTTCGCGGGCGCGCAGGTTGGTGCTCACCACGGCCGTGTCCTTGAGGGTGAGGATGCCGTCGGAGGCCGACTTCACCAGGGAGCGGTAGCGCTCGCGGCTGGCCTTGAGGCCCTCCTCGGCCTCGCGCCGGGCGGTGACGTCGGTGACGGTGCCCTCGAAGAAGTCCGGGCTGCCGTCCGGGCGGCGGACCACGCGCGCGTTCTCGCTGATCCAGATGACGGAGCCGTCCTTGCGGCGCACGCGCGACTCGAAACCGCGCACCTCCCCCGTGGCGGTTATGGCGCGGATGAAGTCGTCGCGGCGTCCGGGGTCCGCGTAGAGTTCGCGCTCGATGTCGCGCAGCGAGTCCATCAGGTCCTCGGGCGATGCGTAGCCGTAGATGCGCGCCAGGGCGGGGTTCACGACGATGTAGCCGCCCCCGGGCGTGGACTGGAAGATGCCCTCGGCGGCGTTCTCGAAGAAGGCCTGGTATTTGTCCTGGGCGCGGCGCAGGTCCTTTTCCGTGTCGCGCAGTTCCTGGAGGTCGTTGTAGACGGCGAAGAACCTCTCCTCGCCGGGGCGTGCGGAGGCCGGAAAGAGCGAGACGGCCACCTGCACATGGCTGCCGTCGCTGCGCCTGCGGGTGGTTTCCAGGCGGCCCTTGCCTCCCCGGCGGACGCCCTCGGCCAGGGCGACCACTTCGGCCTCCCGGCCGTGGGGGATCACCAGCCCCAGCAGCGGACGGCCCTCGATCTCCTCCCGACGGTAGCCGAAAAGGCGCTCGAAGGCCTTGTTCACCCTCAGGGCGTTGTCGGCCGCGTCGATCAGGCACACGGCCACGGGAACCTCCTCGAAGAGGCTCAGGAAGTTCTCAGCATCGAAGGTCTGCCCGCCCGTCATCGCTTCTCCCCGGGATCCGGCCCCACACCGCCGCATCCGCGACCAGATTGTAGGAACAACTGGAGTGAAGATCAATCTTAACGTTTCTGTCAAATCTCACGCCAGGGCGCGACAGGTGCTAACGCGCGTTGGCGCTTCAAGCCCGCCCGTTGGCGCTTCGCGGGGCTGGGAGCGCGTATGGCGCCTGGAATCACTGCCTTTTCTGGAAGGCTCCCGCTGGCACGGCACATGCTTAAGCGGGTTGGCCTCAACGGCCACCGGCTGATGCAGCGCGCCGCCCCACGCCGAAAAGACCGGCGCGGCAAAACCGGCGCGGCGGAACGCAACACCGTGCAAGGAGGGAAAGCGATGCAGGTGCTCGTGGCCCACGACGGTTCGCCCCAGGCGGGCAAGGCGCTGGAAGAGGCGGCCAGGATCGCCTCGAAATTTTCGGGCGGCATCACCATCGTCACCGTGGCCCCGGACGTGTGCATGGGTTCGGAGGAGCTTTCCCCCGAGGAGTGCTCCCTGGTGGCCCGTTCGCTCTCCGCCGAGGCGGAGGCGCGGGCGCGCAAGGCCGCGCAGGCTCTCAAGGACAAGGGGATCGAGGCTGCGGTGCAGGTGCGCGCAGGGCGTCCCCCGGAGCAGATCGTGGAGGCCGCCCGGGAGACCGGCGCGGACCTCATCGTGATTGGCAGCGTGGGCAGGCACGGGGCCGCCAGGCTCCTCCTGGGCTCGGTGTCCTCGAGGGTGGCCGAGCTTGCCGACGTCAACGTTCTCATCGTCAAATAAGGAGTCGGAGGAAATGGAAGACAAACGCGGGGCCGGCGCGCTCCTGGCCATCGTACCCGGACTGGCGCTGATGATCGCCACGTTCATCTTCGCCCAGTGGCTGGAGAACTGGCTGAAACCCTTCACCGTGTTCGGCTTCCCGCAGTTCTTCTCGCGGGTTTTGAACCTCAACTACATCATCATCTCCATCATCATGGGCGTGTTCTACCGCAACGTGCTGTTCCGGGGCGCAATCCCCACCTGGGCGGCCGACGGTTTCCGCACCACGCGCCTGTTCATCAAGACTGGCATCATCGGCGGCGACGGCAACGTTCTCATCGTCAAATAAGGAGTCGGAGGAAATGGAAGACAAACGCGGGGCCGGCGCGCTCCTGGCCATCGTACCCGGACTGGCGCTGATGATCGCCACGTTCATCTTCGCCCAGTGGCTGGAGAACTGGCTGAAACCCTTCACCGTGTTCGGCTTCCCGCAGTTCTTCTCGCGGGTTTTGAACCTCAACTACATCATCATCTCCATCATCATGGGCGTGTTCTACCGCAACGTGCTGTTCCGGGGCGCAATCCCCACCTGGGCGGCCGACGGTTTCCGCACCACGCGCCTGTTCATCAAGACTGGCGTCATCATGCTGGGCTCCATCTACACCCTGGGCGGCCTGGCCAAGCTGGGCCTCCAGGCGGCGCTGCTCATCTCGGCCTTCGTGTTCGGCACGGTGATCTTCGTGATGTGGCTGGGCAAGATCCTCAAGATGGACCGCTCCCTGGTGGGCGTCATGGGCGCGGCCTGCGGCGTGTGCGGCGTCTCCGCCGCCGTGGCCACCAGCCCCGGCGTGAAGGCCAAGCCCGCCGAGGTGGCCCTGGCCATCGCCACCATCCTGGGCTTCGGCGTGATGACCATGTTCGTCTCCCCCTTCCTGGGCAACCTGCTGCACCTCTCGGACTACCAGTACGGCGTCTGGGTGGGCACGGGCATCCTGAACTCCGGACAGGTGCTGGCCTCCTGCCTGGCCTTCAACCCCATCGTGGCCCCCGGCACCGCCGTGGCCTACGGCGAGCTGTGGAACGTGATGCGCGTGATCATCATCCCCTTCGTGGTGTTCGTGATCACCATCTGGTACTGGAGCGGCAACAAGGAGGAGGCCGGCGGGCAGAACATCAGCCTGTGGGAAATCCTCAAATCCAAGTTCCCCATCTTCGTGCTGGGCTTCGTGGGCATGACCGCCCTGGCCTCCCTGGGCCTGCTTGGCCAGGAAGGCTCCGAGACCTCGCACCTGCTGCGCGACCTGATGCAGTGGATCTTCGGCGTCGGCATGGTGGGCCTGGGCGCGTACATCGACTTCGGCGAGATCAAGGCCGCGGGCGGCAAGCCGCTCATCGTTGGCCTGGCCGCCGGCACCACCAAGTACGTCCTGGCCCTCTTCATGACCCTCTACTTCATCTCCAAAGACGCGCCTTTCTAGGGAGGGACCGCACATGTCCGCCGCAGAGAAGAAACAGAAACTCACCGTTTTCAGGACCGACCGGCACGAGGACCTGGGCGCCTGCGCCTTCGCCGCCCTGGTGGTGGTGTTCGTCCTGGTCTACATGGCCTACTTCCTGGACAAGGTCTCCATCAACGCCCCGGCCGAGGGCAAGCTCCTGGAGATGAAGGTCGCCGTGGGCGACGTGATCAAGGAAGGCCAGCCCCTCTACGTCTACGAGGTGAAGAAGAAGAAGTACGTGCAGGGCGAGGTCCAGGAGACCGTGGCCAAGGAAACCTTCAAGTCCAAGACCCCCGGCAAGGTGCTGGAGCTCAAGAAGAAGCCCGGCGATTCCATGAAGCGCGGCAACCCGCTGCTGGTGGTGGAACACGTGAAGGGGACACTGCCGTAATGCGCGTGCTCCTGGCCCTGGACGAATCCACCCAGGCCATGGACGAGGCCGTGAGGCTGTGCCGCGAACGCGGCGCGGCCCTCACGGCCCTGTTCGTGCTCGACGGCAACTGGAGCGACTACACCGGGCACGACTGGCTCTCGGGCTCCACCGTGCGCGGGGCCTACATCGAGTACGCCGGCAAGGAGGACATCAAGGACTCCGAGCGCCTGGCGGCCGAACTGCGCGCCCGCGCGGGCGACCTGCCCCTGGAGGTCAAGCTGGCCAACGGCGTGGTGCGCGAGGAGATCCTCAAGGAAGCCGAGACGGGCGGCTACGACCTGCTCGTGATGGCCCACCCCTTCTGGCGCGGCACCGCCACCGTGCGCGACACCGCCCGCGACCTCCTGGGCAAGCTGCCCTGCTCGCTCTACCTGGTGAAGACGCCACCCCACGACATCTGATGAACGGAGCGCCGGGCATGCCCGGCGCTCCGTTTGATGGAAACCCCGAAAACGGGTTTTGCGTTAGCCGCTCCCGCGCGGCAAAGCCGCCCTGCCCCGGGCTGCACCGAGCGTCCGGCGCGATTGACACCCGCCCGGCAGGCCCCTAATGCTGCGGCTCTCGCACACCCCGTCGTCGGGGTTCAGCCATCACGCGGCGGGCCGGCCCCCGGCCCCTTCCGAGGCCCCATGAAGAAAGCCAAGCTCAAGACCATGCTCGTCATCCGGCTCCTGGCCGTGACCCTGGGCATCGGCCTGGTCTTCGGCGTCTCGCTCAACCACTACCTGCGCGTGCTCCTGGAAACCGAGGTGGCCGACAAGGCCCAGATGGTCCTCTCCCACGTGCTGGCCATCCAGACCTACGTCCGCGAGACCCTGCGCCCCACCATGTACGAGACCCTGCCGCCGGACTCGTTCGTGATCGAGGCCATGTCCACCTCCTACGTCACCCGCAAGGTGCTCTCGGACCTGAACACCGCCAAGGACAAATACACCTACCGCCGCGTGGCCCTGGACCCGCGCAACCCGGAATACGGCGCGGACCCGCGCGAGGCCCAGCTCATCGCCCACTTCCGCGAAAACCCCGACGAGACGCAGATCAGCCGCTACTACACCGAGAACGGCGAGGAATACTTCATGACCGCGCGCCCCGTGGTCTTCGAGGAATCCTGCCTCTCCTGCCACGGCAGGCCCGCCGACGCCCCCGGCGTGCTCCTGGCCCGCTACGGCGACCAGCGCGGCTTCGGCCGCGTCGACGGCGAAGTGGCCGGGCTCGACAGCATCATCATGCCCGTGGAGAGCGAGGCGGCAGCCATCAACCGCGCGGTGTTCAACTACATCCTGGTCTTCGCCCTGGGGACGCTGCTCATCATCGGCGTCAACCACCTCTTTTTCGACCGCATGACCGTGGTGAACATCGGCCGTCTGGCCGCGCTCATGCGCGCGCGCTTCCCCGCCGAGGCCGGGCGCACCCTGGACAACGCCCCGCGCCGCGAACACGACGAGATCGAGGGCATGATCGAGGACATGGAGCGCTTCGCCGACCACCTGCGCGACGCCAAGGAGCAGCTGCGCGACTACGCCGCCAACCTGGAGGCCAAGGTGGACGCCCGCACCGCCCAGGCCACCGCCGAGGCCGAGGCCCGGGGCGCGGACGTGGCCCTGTTCCTCCATGTGCTGGAGCTTTTCGTGAAAGGGGCCGACCGCGCGCGGCTGCTCGACGAGGCCCTGCGCGCCGTGGCCGGGCGTTTCGGCGCGCGCGCCGCCGGGTTCTGCTGCTTCTACTCCATGAACGTCCACGCCTGGCCCAAGGGCGCGGCCCGTTGCCCCGACCCCGACCAGCAGGGCAGGCTCCTGGAGGGCGAGAGCGTCTTCTCCCCCGGTCAGGCCTGGGCCCCCGTGCTCTCGGCCGGGTCGGTGCGCGGCGGGCTCTGGCTGGGCTGGGAGGGGCAGGCCACCCTGGAAGGCCCCGGGCGCGAGGTGTTCAAGGCCGTGGGCCGCCAGCTCTCCATCGCCCTGGAGAACCTGGAGGCCATGGAGAACGTGCTGCGCCAGAAGGCCGTGCTGGAGTCCATCTTCGAGGGCATCGCGGACCCTCTCTTCCTCCTCTCCAGCACCGGCGAAGTGCTCCACGCCAACGAGGGCGCGCAGACCCTCCTCTCCGGGCTGGGCGGACGCACCGGCGCGCTGAGCTTCGCCGCCCTGGCCGCCGAGTGCGCCAGCGGCCGGGGCGAGGCCATCGCCCGGGAGGCCGTGCTGCCCGACGGGCGCTCCCTCACCCTGCGCGCCTACCCCATGGACCGCATGGCGGGCTCCGGCCGGGCCATCGTCTACGCCCGCGACAACACCGCCGAGAAGACCATGCTCGCCAAGCTCCAGCAGAGCGAGAAATCCATGGCCATGAGCCTCCTGGCCGCCGGCATGGCCCACGAGATCAACAACCCCCTGGGCGTGATCCTCTGCTACGCGCGCCTGCTCTGGGACGACGGCCACAGCCCCCACGCGCAGGATCTCGACATCATCATCCGGCACACCCTCCAGGCCCGCAAGGTGCTGGAGGACCTCATGCGCTTCGCCCGCCCCCGGCACGAGGCCCAGGGCGCGGCCAGCCTGGCCGAGTCGGTGGAGTTCATCGCACGGGTGTTCCGGGGCAAGGCCCTGCGCAGCGCCACGGCCATCGAGGTCTCCCTTCCGCCGGACCTGCCCCCGGTGCTGGCCAGCTCCTCGGCCCTGGAGCAGATCCTCACCAACCTGCTGCTCAACGCCCTGGACGCCATCGAGGAGTCGGGCAGCGCCGGGCAGGGGCTGGTGCGCATCGGGGCGCGGCTCGACGCCGGGGCCTCCGAGGTGGTGCTCACCGTGGCCGACAACGGCCCCGGCATCCCGGAGGAACACCTGCGGCGCATCTTCGACCCCTTCTTCACCACCAAAAGCGTGGGCAAGGGCACCGGCCTGGGGCTGGCCGTGGTCTACGGCCTCGTGCGAGACCTCGACGGCGCCGTGGACGTGAGCAACGACGGCGGGGCCGTGTTCGCCATCCGCCTCCCCCTGGCCCCGGAGACACCCGATGACTGAAGACTTCTCCAGCGACGCCATCCTGGTGGTGGACGACGAGGCCACCTTCGCCAAAGGCATCGCCCGGCTCCTCCAGAAGGGCTTCCCCGCCCACCCCGTGCTCGTGCGCGACAGCGCCGCCAAGGCCCTGGAGGCCCTCCAGGAGCGGCCCTGCGCGCTGATGATCACCGACGTGCGCATGCCCGGGCAGGACGGCTTCGCCCTGCTGGAGCAGGCCCTCACCGTGGCGCCGGCCCTCACCGTGGTGATGCTCACCGGTTACGGCAGCGTGGAGGCCGCCGTGAAGGCCCTGAAAAGCGGGGCCTACGACTTCCTGGCCAAGCCCGTGGACCAGGACGTGCTCTTCCGTTGCGTGGCCCGCGCCCTGGACCGCGCCGCGCTCATGCGCGAAAACAGGCGTCTGCGCCAGGCCGCCGGATCGTGCCCGCGCGGCCAGGCCATCATCGGCGAGAGCCCGGCCATGCGCAGACTGCTGGGCGAAATCCAGGCCGTGGCCCAGAACGACTACACCGTGCTCATCCTGGGCGAATCGGGCTCGGGCAAGGAACTGGTGGCGCGCACCATCCACGCGCTCTCGCGGCGCGGGGCCAACACCATGGTCAGCCTCAACTGCACCGCCGTGCCCGAGCATCTGCTGGAAAGCGAACTCTTCGGCCACGTGAAGGGTGCCTTCACCGGCGCGGCCCAGGCCCGACAGGGGCTCTTCCTGGCCGCCGACGGCTCCACACTGCACCTGGACGAGATCGGCGACATGCCCACCCACGTGCAGCCCAAGCTCCTGCGCGCGCTCCAGGAAAAGGAGGTTCGCCCCGTGGGCGGCAGCGAGGCCATCCGCGTGGACGCCCGCATCCTGGCCTCCACCAACCGCCGCCTCGAGGCGCGCATGGCCGCAGGGGAGTTCCGGGAAGACCTCTACTACCGCCTCAACGTGCTCACCCTCCACGTGCCGCCCCTGCGCGAGCGCTCCCAGGACATCCCCCTGCTGGCCAGACACTTCCTGGCGCGCACCTGCGAGGAACTCGAAACCGGAGAAAAGGAACTGACTCCCGACGCCCTGGACTTCATCAAGGCCAGGAACTGGCCGGGCAACGTGCGGGAACTCTTGAACTTCGTGCGGCGCGCGGCGGTGTTTTCCAGCGGCCCCTACATCACCGAGGCCCAGGTGCGCCTCCTGGACGCCCAGGCGAAAAACCCCGGCGCGGCCACGGGCTACGGCAACTACCTGGAGGCCAAGGAGCGCGTGCTGGACGACTTCACCCGCTCCTACGTGCTTGGGCTCATGGAGCGCACGCGCGGCAACGTGACCCAGGCCGCCAGGCTCTCTGGGCTGGAGCGGGTGTCGCTGCAGAAGATCCTCAAGCGCCTGGGCGTGGATGCCGCGCGCTTCCGACCCGCCGGGGAATACGCCGACGACTAGCGGGCCGCTGATGAAGCCGATTCTTGCTGCCTGATCAATCCGCCTGGGCGGCCGCCTTGGCCCCGGGCGACTCGGCCAGCTTGTCCTTGAGCCCGGAGCGGAAGCACTCCCTGGCCCAGCGGGAAGCCTCCAGGTAGTCCCTGGCCGCGCCGATGTGGCTCACCTTCTGCTCGGAGAGGATCACGCCCACGTCGCACCAGCGGTTCTGGTCCACGCAGTTCACAAGGTCCAGCCAGGGGCCGAGGGAGTTCCTCTCGCCCGAGAGGGCGGCCTTGATGCGCGGGTCCATGGGCATGGAGGCCACCAGCTCGGCCATGGACTGGCCCAGCATGGCGTCCAGCAAGGAGAACAGGCCCAGCAGGAACATGGTCTTGGGAGGCACGGGCGAGGCCTTGGCGCGCCCGGCCATCTTCTCCAGGAAGCTGGCGCGGTGCAGGGAGAGGTAGGCCAGTTCCTCGCCCTTGGGGGTGGCGTCCAGGCTGGCAACCAGGGCCATCATGGCCCAGTGCTTGAAGGCCGTGTCGCCCAGGATGGCCACTGCGTGCTCGATGGAGCTGACGGTGCGGCCCAGGCCCACGCCCGGGGAGTTCACGTACTTGAGCAGGCGGTAGGAGAGCAGCGGGTCCTTGGCGATGATGGCCGCCATGTCCTTGTAGGAGGAGTTTTCGTCCAGGAGCTTGCCCATCAGCTCCATGCGCGTGAGCGAGTTGGCCGAGAGCTTCCTGCCCTTCACAACCTCGGGCCTGCCGAAGAAGGCCCCCTGGAAGAGGTCGAACCCCAGGGCCTTGGAGCCCGCGAAGGCCTCCCAGGAGTCCACGTGGTCCAGCATGGCCCGCACCTTGAAGCCTTTGAGAAATTTGCGCTCCTTGGCCAGTTCCATGGGCTTGAGGGTGGCCAGGTCCAGGATCACCGTTGCGGCGTATTTCAGGAGATGGCCGTGCTCCTGGCAGGAGCCCGCGAAACGCAGGGCCAGGGAGTAGCCGTAGTCCTGGTAGAAGGCGAGGAGTTCCTCAAGGTTTTCGCGTTCGGTCTCCTGCGGGCTGACCACCAGCTCGCAGTAGTCCATGGGCAGCAGATGCACCTCGGGGGCGTCGAGCATCGGGTCTGGAACGAAGATCATCAGGCGCTCGGAATCTTCCAGCAGCAGCTGGAGCTCGCCCGCGCCGTCGCTGACCATCCAGGAGAAGGCGTCCACGTCCACGTGGGAGGGATCATCGGAGACGAGCACGGAGCGTGCGACCACCTCGTAGGCGTGTACCTTTTTCGTCTTGTCGAAGACCGGATGACGGGAAAGGAAGCAGGCCCCTGCTTCTTCCTGGTTCTCTTCAATCATGATGGCAAGCCCCACGCCCGGCTGTCCGAGCAAACATCTTGTGTCAAATTAGACAGTTGCGTATCAATTCAGATACTAGTCTTTCCTTGCTTTGGAATCAAGCGAGAATCGGCTTCGGGCGCACGCGCCGCCCTCTGCATGAAGACACCCCTCCGGGGATGGTGCTTGCGGGGGCCGCCTGCGTGGGGGCAGGCCGCCCTCCTCCCGGGTGCGCTGCGGACGGAGCAGGCCAAACAACACCGGGCGAACGCGCCCCCTTGCACGCGGGCCGGGCTTGCCCTAACTAGCCCTTGCCCGCACGGGGCGAGGAGGCGCGCCATGTCCGACAACGACCGTTACCACCGCATGTATCCCGTCAGCTGGGACCAGCTGCACCGCGACAGCAAGGCCCTGTCCTGGCGTCTGATGGGTCTTGGCCCCTGGAAGGGCATCTACGCCATCACCAAGGGCGGGTTGATCCCGGCGGCCATAGTGGCGCGCGAGCTGGACATCCGGCTCATCGACACGGTGTGCGTGGCCAGCTACGACTGGCAGAGCCAGGGCGAGCAGGTGCAGGTGCTCAAGGGCGTGGAGGGCGACGGCGAGGGCTGGCTCCTCATCGACGACCTGGTGGACACCGGGCGCACGGCCAAGCGCGTGCGCGAGATGCTGCCCAAGGCGCACTTCGCCACGGTGTACGCCAAGCCCGAGGGACGCCCCCTGGTGGACGCCTACATCACCGAGGTGAGCCAGGACACCTGGATCCTCTTCCCCTGGGACTCCGAGCCCCAGTTCATCCAGCCCATCGCGAAGGCGGCCAAGAACGGCGGGTGATGCCGATCCGGCGCGCCCTCGACGAACGCGCCAGGGACCGCCGTCTGTTTACGCGTCCCGGAGAACCCGGTAGAGTGGCGTCACATCCCGTGCCCGAGGGCATGACCATGGAGGCGACCGCCATGACGAGCAAGACCGGAGAAGAGCTGGCCCAGGAAATCCGCGACACCCTGGAAGAACTGGGCACGGCCTGCGCCGGGCTGGACGAGGCCGCCGCGTCCCGCGCGCCCGAGGGACGCTGGACGCCCAAGGAGATCGTCTCCCACCTGCTGGGGCCGGAGCCTGACGTCCATGTGCGGATGCTGCGGCGCTTCCTGGACGAGGACACCCCCAACATCGAGCTCGTGCCCGAAACCACCTGGTTCACGCCGGAGCGGGCGGCCATGCCCCTGGCGCGGCTGGTGGACGAGACGCGGGCGGAATACGAACGCGCGGCCGCCTTCGCGGCCACGCTCACCCCGGAGCAGCTGGCCCGCACGGCGCGCATCCCCCTGCTCAAGGATTCGCCCCTGGGCGAGTACCCTACTCTTGGAGCCTTCATCTCCGGCCTGGGCAGCTACCACGTGCGCTCGCACATCGAACACCTGCGCGAGGTGCTGGCAGGATAAGCCTGGGCGGGGGCCTCGCGAACACTCTTCTTCGCCAGGACGCACACCACGACAAGGAGCCCGCATGCTCTCCCCCGCCGCGCTCTTCATCGAACCCGGCAAGGCCTGCGGCGTGACGCTCCCGGACATCCCGGGCTGCAACACGGCGGGGGACACGCTGAAAGAGGCCCTGGAGAACGTCCAGGAGGCCGTGGAGTTGGCGTTGGAAGGGAGCTGGGGAGAGGCCTGCGCCGTCAGGGGCGGAGCGCTGGAGGGGTGAGGCGGGGTATGAAGGGGTGGAGTGGGTGATGGTGGGTGTGGACTTGGGGGCTGGAGGCGGAGGGTAGAGGGTGGTTGAGGTGGTTGGTAAGGACGGGAGCAGAGAATCATCCGGTCAGTAGGAGGGGGGCTTGTGCAGTCCTCCTTATCACACCACGTTTTCCCGACGCTTAGCCATCACACGTTCAATCACTTCGATTAGAGTAGCCTTCTCAACGGGCTTAGCAATATAGTCGTCCATTCCAGCGGCCAGGAACTTATCTTTGTCTCCGGCCATGGCATACGCTGTCATTGCGACTATTGGAATCTTTGACCTTGCTCCGGAATGTGAAGCATTTCGGATTGTCCTCGTCGCCTCCACTCCATCCATATTGGGCATCTGGACATCCATGAAAATGATATCAAAATCATTCTCAGCAAGCAATTGTAAGGCCTCAAGACCATCTTGTGCAGTGACAACAGTGTATCCCGTTTTTTCCAGCATTCGCTTTGCGGCGAGTTGGCTCACCCTGTCATCTTCAGCCAAAAGAATCCGCAAGGGGGTTCTAACGGGTGGCACGGCAACAGATAATGACTGCTTAGTGCCTTGAACTGCGTCATGAGGCACGGCAAATGGAAGGCTTAAATATATTACCGTACCCCCATCAATACTATTGTCAATCGAGAGAACGCCACCCATCATATTTACGAGCTTAAAAACTATCGAGAGACCTAGGCCAGCCCCCTGAAAACGCCGCGTGTATGTGTCCTCGCCCTGGATAAAAGGTTCAAAAACACTCTTCAACATACTATCATGGATGCCGATGCCACTATCACTCACGGAGAATAACAATCGCACCATGGCTGGCTTCTGCACTTGAATAAGCTTTATGTCTACTGCAACAAAGCCTTTGTCGGTAAACTTTATGGCATTACCTACAAGGTTGAAGAGCACCTGACGCAGGCGGACCTCATCGCCGATAAGACTTGATGGCGTCTGGTCATCAATGGAGAACTTTAACAACAAATTCTTCTCTTTGGCAGGAATGGCGAACAGATCCAAAACAGAATCTTTAAGATTGCCCACGGTGAAGACCAAGTTCTGAATGACGAGTTTGCCTGCTTCGATCCGCGAAAGATCGAGAATGTCCGAGAGAAGAAGGGTCAAACGCCTGGAAGACTGTACAGCGGCAAGCAGATATTCACTTTGCTCTTCATCAAGATTAGTGTTTTCTAGAAGCTGAAGCATGCCCAGCACGCCATTTAGGGGCGTACGGATTTCATGACTCATATTTGCCAAGAATTCAGACTTTGATGTATTTGCATTCTCTGCCATCTCCTTTGCCTTTACAAGCTCAAGACTAGCGTTATGTTGATCCGTTACATCTCGAAACACCACTGCGAACTGTCCTCTCTGCGGAGAGTAAGCACTCACCTCAAAATGACGGTTAAGTGCCTTGCTGTAATTTTCAACCCTCAGAGGGACACCTTCCATCGCCACTTTTCCGTAGAGATCAATCCAATAGCTTTCAGTATCGGGAAGCACTTCCAGAACTGTTCGTCCCAGCACATTTTCAACCTTAAGCCCCGTTATTGATTCAAATGCTGGGTTCATAGCCAGAAAACGGTAGTCCACTGGATGTCCATCAGCATCCAGAATGATTTCGTGCAAAGCAAATGCATCAAGTTGAGCAGCAAACAACAAGCGATAACGCTCCTCACTAATCTTCAGGGCTTCCTCTGCTTCTCGACGCCTGGAGACATCTTCAAGAGTTGCGATAACCTCTGTCGGAGCCTCATGCCGAACAGGGTTGAAAACTACGCGCAAGGCAGTTTCCTTGTTGCCGGTCACTGAAACATAAATATCCTCATACGTGGCGCACTCTCCAGCCAAAGCCTTTCCAATCGCTTCACGCATTTTTGGTGTGCTCTGCCTTGCCGTATTAAAACCTATCAAGTCTGTCCGAGTCGATCCCATCAACTCAACAAACTTGTCGTTGCAATCAAGTATTGCCCCATCACTTGAAAATCGAATCATTCCAAGTGGCGAATTTTCGAATATTACGCGATGCCGGTGCTCACTGTCCAAAATTACTTCCTGCTGTGACTGCACTTGCCTCAACGTTGCAGAAAGCCTTGACGTCATTTTCCGATGATTTGCATACGCTACACTAAGCAGCACAAGAAGAACCAACGCCCCCGCCATGAACGCAATCAACACTTTTCTTTGGTTTTTCTGCTCCATATAGCGCAAAATCAACTCTTCCTCGCCCTTCTCATAGGAAGCCACCAACTCGCTGCAGTCTACGCTGTCAATGTATCGGTTAAAAATTTCTGCAAGAATTTTGTGTTGATGCGTTTTTGTCAAATAGTACGAATACTTTCGTGGAAATTCCTTGACAGTATAAGTCAGTTCGATATCAAAGTATTCTAGGTTGGAACGGTCCTCAAGGAAAACATTGATATTTTGCAGCCCAACATCAACAACACCGCTCCGAATACCACTATAGAGCTCCTCCTGCCCAGGGAAAATAACTATTTGCGACGGGCCAACAATCGACTGAACGAGCGGTACAATCGCCGATTCCTTAACCACTCCGACTGAGAAGCGCGACAAATCATTTAAACTGTTAATCTTGACATGCCGTGTTTTCTTTGAGATACACCCATAATATGAATCATAATACGTATTTGTAAATATACCTCTCTCTGAACGCTGATCATTGATGCTCACCGGCAAAAGCACGTCGACCTCTCCTTTATTAAAGAGCTCAACTTTTTCAGACCAAAGCATCCCTCCGACATGTATAAATTTATACTTCAGACCAATGCTTTGAGCCATGCTAACAAACAGGTCAACGCTAATGCCTTTGTACAATTTATTTTGACTATCATAGTACGATATCGGAATGAAATTATCATCCACCATGACTCTTAGCGGTTGCAAATTATTTACAAATTCACATTCATCTGCATGCAATTCAAACACCTTTACATGCTTGATCGAAGAACAATAAGCCACAGCATCAATGTTGAACGCAAACACAAATTGCGCATATATAATACACATGAAAAATCGAAACACATGCCAAACAATCATATTGACACCCTTAACGGTGAACTGTTCAAGACATCTATGTCATCCGCTTGCTGATGGATCCTGCCGAAAATACAGACTTCTCCTTTATACCATGCCAACCTGTTTCAAGGCAATCTAACACTCCGGAACAGACGGAAATGAGCTAATTCGGAGAGGGAGAACCGTAGCCCCCCCTAGGATAACTCAGACTGTTAATTTTGCACCATCCCAGTCACTTCAAACAAAGGCCCGCCGCGACACCTCGCGGCGGGCCTTCTTCATTGCCTCGTCTTCTCCCTGTCGTGCCGATGCGTCAGGTCTCGGCGCGGTCCCGGGGCAGGATCACGTTGAGCAGCACGCCCGCCACGCCGGCCAGGCCGATGCCTTCCAGGTGCACGCCCCAGAACGAGAAGCTCATCTTGCCCATGCCCAGCACCACGATGAGCGCCACGATCACCATGTTGCGCGGCTTCATCAGGTCCTGGCCGTCCTGCACCAGCGAGTTCAAGCCCACCACCATGATGGCCCCGAACAGGAGCAGCATGATCCCGCCCATGACGGGGGCCGGGATGGTCTGCAGAAGCGCCCCCAGCTTGCCGATGAACGCCAGGCCCACGGCCGTCACCGCGCCCCAGGTCATGAGCGCGGGGTTGTAGATCTTGATGAGCGACACGGCGCCCGTCACCTCGGCGTAGGTGGTCAGCGGCGGCCCGCCCAGGAAGCCCGCCAGGCTGGTGGCCACGCCGTCGCCCAGGAGCGAGCGGTGCACGCCGGGCTGGTCGATGTAGTTCTTGCCCGTCACGGAGCCGATGGCCAGCACCGAGCCGATGTGCTCGATGATGGGCGCGATGGCCACGGGCACGATGATCAGCATGGCCTCCACGCTGAACGTGGGCGCGGTGAAGCTGGGCATCTTGAACCACGGCGCGGCCGCCACGGGGGCGAAGTCCACGATGCCCGCAACAAGGCTCGCGCAGTAGCCCGCCGCGATGCCGCAGAGGATGGGGATCAGTTTCAGGATGCCCCGGCCCCGGATGGCCACCAGCACCGTCACGGCCAGGGAGATCATGGAGATCACCAGGGCCTGGTTCTCGGGATAGAGCACCTTGGCCCCGTCGCCGGTCTTGCCCATGGCCATGAACACGCCCACCGGGGCCAGGATCAGGCCGATGACCATGATCACCGGACCCGTGACCACGTGGGGCAAAAGCCGCAGGAGGAACGCCGTGCCCTTGGCCTTGATGATCAGCGCCACCGCCACGTAGACCAGCCCCACCATGGCCAG
This sequence comes from Fundidesulfovibrio sp., assembly GCF_058402725.1. Classification (NCBI taxonomy): domain Bacteria; kingdom Pseudomonadati; phylum Thermodesulfobacteriota; class Desulfovibrionia; order Desulfovibrionales; family Desulfovibrionaceae; genus Fundidesulfovibrio; species Fundidesulfovibrio sp. Next base: position 22,517 of record NZ_JBZVFJ010000013.1, read on the forward strand.
CGCGCCCAGGGAGGCCGACGCGCCGTAGCGCTGCGTGCAGAGCATGATGGGCGCGATGAACGCGAAGGACGAGCCCAGGAAGATGGGAATCTGGAACTTGGTGAGCACCTGATAGATCAGGGTGCCCACGCCCGCGGTGAAGAGGGCCACGTTGGGGTCGAGCCCGGTGAGCAGCGGCACGAGCACCAGCGCGCCGAAGGCCACGAAGAGCATCTGCGCTCCCACGGGGAAGTCCCGCAGGCGCAGTTCGTAGACGCCGTTGTTGAAAGCCTGGGCCATGGGGGGAACGCTCCTTTATTTGGTTCCGAAAATCTTGTCGCCCGCGTCGCCGAGCCCGGGCAGGATGTAACCCACCTCGTTGAGGCGCTCGTCGACGGCGGCCACGTAGACGTGCACGTCGGGGTGCGCGGCCTCCAGCCTGGCTAGGCCCTCGGGGGCGGCCACCAGGAAGAGACCCTTGATCTTCTTGCAGCCCGCCTCCTTGAGGAGGTCGATGGTGGCGATGAGCGTGCCGCCCGTGGCCAGCATGGGGTCCAGGATGAGCGCCGTGCGCTTCTGGATCTCCTTGGCCAGCTTCACGTAATACTGCACGGGGGCCAGGGTCTCCTCGTTGCGGTACATGCCCACCACCGAGACCTTGGCCCCGGGGATCATGTCCAGCACGCCGTCCATCATGCCCAGGCCCGCGCGCAGGATGGGCACCACGGTGATCTTCTTGCCCTTGATCTGCTCCACTTCCACGGGTCCGGCCCAGCCCTGCACGGTCTTCTTCTCGGTCTTGAGGTCCTTGGTGGCCTCGTAGGTCAGAAGCCTGGCCACTTCCCCGGCCAGGTCGCGGAAGCTCTTGGTGCTCACGCCGTCCTGACGCAGGATGCCCAGCTTGTGCCGCACCAGGGGATGATCGACCACGGTTACCGGCATGCCCCCCTCCTTCGTTGATGATTTGTCAAACGCGCAAAACTTTGGAATTTTGCCGACTGAAAGGGTAGAGGTCAAGGGGGTGCGCGCGCGGGAATCGTCAGGGACGGCCCCATCGACGCTTGACATCCCCCCCGAAAGGCTTACACAGAGTCCTGGCGCACCCAAGCGCCCCGGCATGACTGCCTGCGAGGCGGAGGCCAGCTGCAAGCCCCGCCCATCCCAACCAGACTGCACCTGCCGCACCACCAGTTTCCCCGTGAGAGCCTTCCTGACCGCGAAAGCAGCAAAGCGCGTCACGCCAGCTCTTCGCCGTCAACGCGAACCCAAGGATTTCCATTGCAATTCGACGATTTCGATCTCCATGCCTCCATTCTCGCCAATGTTGCCAAGCAGGGCTACGAAACCCCCACCCCCATCCAGCGTGAAGCCATCCCCCATGTGAAGGCCGGACGCGACGTGATGGGCCTGGCCCAGACCGGCACCGGCAAGACCGCCGCCTTCCTGCTCCCCATCATCGACCGCTTCCTGCGCGAGCCCAAGCCCCTGCGCGGCTCCGCCCGCTGCCTCGTTGTGGCCCCCACCCGCGAACTGGCCGAGCAGATCGCCCAGAGCGCCAAGGACTACACTGCCGGCATGCGCATGCGCACCGTCACCGTCTACGGCGGCGTGGGCCTCGCCCCCCAGGCCTCCAACCTGCGCCGCGGCGCGGACATCGTGGTGGCCTGCCCCGGCAGGCTCCTGGACCACCTCAACCAGGGCAACGCCAACCTCTCCGGCGTGGAAGTCCTGGTGCTGGACGAAGCCGACCACATGTTCGACATGGGCTTCCTCCCCGACATCCGCAAGATCCTGGCCAAGCTCCCCGCCGAGCGCCAGACCCTGCTTTTCTCGGCCACCATGCCCGATTCCATCCGCGGCCTGGCGGGTGAGACCCTCAAGGACCCGGCCCTCGTGAAGATCGGCCACGCCAAGCCCGCCCAGACCATCGAGCAGCGCCTCTACCCCGTGCCCCAGCACCTCAAGACCAAGCTGCTGCTCAACCTGCTGGGCAACGCGGACGACGGCTCCGTGCTCGTCTTCGCGCGCACCAAGCACCGCGCCAAGCGCCTGGCCGAACAGCTCTGCCGCCAGGGACACCAGGCCGCCTGCATCCAGGGCAACCTCTCCCAGAACCAGCGCCAGAAGGCCATGGACGGCTTCCGTGACGGCCGCTACTCCGTGCTGGTGGCCACCGACATCGCCGCCCGGGGCATCGACGTCTCCCGCGTGGCCCACGTGATCAACTACGACCTGCCCGACACCCCCGAGACCTACACCCACCGCGTGGGCCGCACCGGCCGCGCCGAGCGCGAGGGACAGGCCCACTCGCTGGTCACCCACGAGGACACCTCCATGGTCCGGGCCATCGAACGCCTGCTGGGCAAGGCCATCGAGCGCCGCAAGGTGGAAGGCTTCGACTACGGCGCGGCGGCCCCCGATCGCGACACCGAATTCCACCGCCCCCCCCCTGCCCGGACGCGGACAGGCCCGCGCCCCCAGGCCCCAGGCCGCACAGCCCGCCCGCCAGGGCGGCATGGCCGCCAAGCCCGGCGCGCGCCAGGGCGGTGAACCAGCCAGGGCTCCCCGCCAGGACGGCGAAGCCGCCAGGGCGTACCGGCAGGGCGGCGAAGCCGCCAGGGCTCCCCGCCAGGGCGGCATGGCCGCACAGGCGGGCACGCGCCAGGCCTACGAACCCCGCCCCCAGGCCCAGCCCAAGCCCCGCCCCCAGGCTCCCATCCAGGCTCAGGGCATCGACGAGGACTCCATCGGCAACCGCATTCCCGCCCGCCAGGGCCATGGCGGCAAGCCCCGCCAGAGCGGCGGGGAGGGCAACATCACCCGCCAGGGAGGCGTGATGGCCGCCGCGTCCGTCGACGACGCCCAGGAGAAGAACTACAACACCGAGGCCGCCTCCCACAGTCTGGTGAGCGGCTGGCTCGGCCAGGACAACTTCGTGATGGTGCAGCCGCCCCAGCCGCGCATCCACGGCGACTACGAGGGCAACAACGCCGGGAACCGCAACGCCGGACGGGGCGTCAGGCGCGCCGGAAGCCAGTCCGGGGAACAGGGCAACTCCTACGGGGGCGGCGGGTTCTACGGCCGCGCCACCGAGGTGGCGGGCAACGCCAACCGCTACCAGGACAAGCGCCGCAAGGAGGCCTCCGGCAACGGCCCCCGCGCGGGCCAGGGCAACCGCCGCGGCACGCGCCGGGGCGGCGGCCAGAGCGCCTAGCTCCCGACGCCCGGCGGGATGACTCCCGCCGGATCACGACGTAACGAAAAAGGGCCTCACGGCCCTTTTTTCGTTGCCGCATCCCCGGAGACAGGCCTTGCGCGGGCGTTTCCCGACGGCTAAGCCGCCAGGCTCCAGGCTACGGCCAACCCGGCAGGAAGCGCCGCCCGTCTCAGAAATCCTCGTCCAGGAGTTCCTTTCCGGCCTTCTCGCGCACGGTCCAGCCCTTGGCCGCGAAGAGAGCGCGCACCTTCTGGCTCACCGTGCCCGTCACCCACAGTTCCACCAGCCCCGCGCCCACGCGCTCGCGCCCGGCCTCGATGTCCGAGGCCAGGCGGGCCACGTCGGCGGTCCAGCAGAGGTGGTCCAGGGGGAAGCAGAGCACCAGCCTGCCCGAGGCGGCCTTGGCCCCGGCCAGCCGTCCCAGGGCCACGAAGCCCTTGAGGGCGTCCACCTTGCGGGCGTAGCCCGCGTACATGCGGGCCATGCGCGTGCGGAAGAGGGCCTGGTCCTGGTTTTCGGTGGAGGCGTCCAGACGAAGGAACACGTCCAGCCCTCCGGGGCCGCCCATGGCCGAAAGAGCGCGCACCGTGAGGGTCTGCTGGGTAGGCGTGAACTCCCGGTTGTCCATGAAGGCGGTGGCGGGTCCCGAGGGCGTCTTCAGGCGCTCCAGGTCGGCGCGGTTCTTCATGCGCAGATCGCTGGGAGGCTGGGCCAGGTCCACCTCGCCCAGCCAGTTCACGCTGGAGACGCCCGACACCGCCAACCCCACGCCTCCCGGAATCAGGGCCTTCAGGCCCATGGAGGCCAGTTCCCCGGTGTATCCGGCGGCGGCCAGGTCCGAGAGTCGCTTCCGCAGGGGCTCGTTGGTGGTGTAGGGGTCCACCCCGAAGGCCACGGCCAGCGTGCGCCGCGTGGAGGCGAAGCCCGTGATCTTGGCCCCCGTGGAGTCTTCGTGGTTGCTGGGCGGGCTGCCGGAGAGGCCCTCCTCGGCGCGCGCGAAGAGCTTGCCCACGCCCGAGGCGGCGCTCTCCAAGGTTTCCACCGGCGAGGTGACCAGGTTGGCCACGCCCTTGAGCACGCTCTCGCCCCCCTCCAGCACGCCCTTGCCGAACTGTTCGCCCCCGGCGACCTTGTCCATGGCGGCCATGGCCTCGAACTCGCGCACGCGCGCCGCAAGCAGCGCCGTGGAGACCACGCGGTACGGCCCGTAGCGCGAACGCACCCGGTAGGTGTTCATGTAGCCGTCGTTCTCCACCTGCTCCTCCACGCGATGATGCGGCCCGGAGAGCAGTTCCGGGGGCAGGATGCGCGAGGCGCTCAGGTTGTAGGGGGTCTCGAAGGCTTCGGAGGGCTTGGCGGCGCGCGCCGCAGAAGGGCAAAGGAGAAAGGCCAGGGCGAGAAGGAGGAGCGGGTGGCTGAAGGCGCAAGGCCGGGGCATCGGGGGTCCTTCTCGCTGGAATGTGACCGGGAGGGGGCGATGCTTCGGATAGCGAAGGAACGGGGGCCGCGTCAACCGCCGTCCGTTCCCGGCGGGTAGGAGCGCACGGGGGCCTGCCCCGCGAGGGCCAGTTCTGCCCAGCGGGCCATGGCCTCCAGCTCCTCCAGGCCCGTGACCGCCACCAGCGGGGCCAGGGCCTGCGTGAGCCGTCCGATCTCGCCCGTCAGCCAGGCGGACCGGGCCATGCCGCCCGTGAGCACCACCGCGTCGGGCCTGCCCTCCAGGGCCGCGCCCGTGGACCACAACGCCCTGGCCACGCCGTAGGCCATGGCGCGCAGCACCAGGCCCGAGCGGGCGTCGCCCGCCTCCATGGCCGCCTGGGCGGCACGCAGGTCGTCCGTGCCCAGCAGCCCCAGGAGGCCGCCTCCGCGCTCGATCTGGCGGCGCAGGTCGGCCGGGGAGCGCTCCCCGCGCTCGATCAGGTCCAGGACCGGAAGCAGGGGCACGGCTCCGGAGCGCTGGGGCGTGAGCGGCCCCTCGCCGTCGATGGCGTTGGTCACGTCCACGACGCGGCCCAGACGGTGCGCGCCCACCGAGACGCCCCCGCCCAGATGGGCCACGGCCAGCCGGGCGGACGCGTAGTCCAGGCCCAGGCGGCGCGCCGCCTCGCGGGCCGCTCCGCGCTGGCTCAGGGCGTGGAAGATCACCCGGCGCTCCACCCCTGGCAGCCCCGTGACCCGGGCCGCGTCCTCCATTTCGTCGGTGACGGGCGGATCGGCGATCACGGCCGGGCACCCGGCGCGACGCGCGTACTCCCGGGCCATGAAGGCCCCCAGGTTGCTGGCGTGCTCGCCGCGAGGGGCCAGGCGCAGCTCCGCGAGCATGGCCTCGTCCACGGCCCAGACCCCGCCGGGCAGCGGGGCCAGGAAGCCGCCGCGCCCGATGACCATGTCCAGGGGGCCGACCTCGCCCAGGAGGGCGTCCAGGGCGGCCATGCGCGCGGGCAACTGGTCCGTCACGCGCGCGAAGCGGGCCAGTTCCCCGGCGGGATGCCCCGCCTCCACGGAGCGTTTGAGCGCCCCGTCCTCGAAGAGGGCGGCCTTGGTGGAAGTGGAGCCGGGGTTCACGGCCAGGACGCGCGCGTTTGGCATTGGCGCAGTGTGGGGCAAACGGGCCGCGCGGTCAACGCCCCCGACCAAGCCCGACGGCTAAGCCCCCACGCCCGCGCCCGCGCCGAAGAAGGGACGGGGCCTGCCCGCCGCGGTCCCCGCGCCCTTGGCAGTCCCGCGTCCCGGGCGTATGCTGCGCCGCACCCCAAGGAGGCCCACGCCATGCCCACCGTGATGACCCGCGCCGCCGACTACCAGGACTGCCTGGACGCCGTGCGCCGCGCCTTCGAGCTGTTCCCCCTGCCCCTGGCCGGGGCCAGGGTGATGATCAAGCCCAACGTGCTGCGCCCGGCGCGGCCCGAGGAGGCCGTCACCACCCATCCGGCCGTGCTGGAGGCCGTGGTGCGCTGCGTGGAGGAGCGCTCCCCGGCCTGCGTCACCGTGGGCGACAACCCCGGCCTGCACGGCTACGGGGCAAACGAGGCCAGCTTCGAACGCTGCGGGCTCATGGAGGCCGCGCGCGGCCACTACCGCAACATCGGCCAGGACGCCGTGGAGGTCCCCTTCGCCGAGGAATACGGCGGCAAGCTCCAGGTGTCGCGTGCCGTGATGGAATCCGACGTGTTCATCAGCGTGCCCAAGTTCAAGACCCACGGGCTCACGGGCATCACGGGGGCCGTCAAGAACAGCTACGGCATCCTGCCCGGGGCGCAGAAGGCCCAGCTGCACCGTCTGGCCGGTGGGCACGAGCGCTTCCACCACGTGGTCGCGGACGTTTTCCGGCTGCGGCCGCCCGATCTGGTGATCATGGACGCCGTGCTGGGCATGCAGGGCAACGGCCCCGCCTCCAAGGACCTGCGCTGGGTGGGCCGCGTGCTGGCCTCGGACTCGGCCGTGGCCCTGGATGCGGTGATGGCGCGCATGATGGGCGTCGACCCCGGCCGCCTGCCCTTCCTGGTCCGCGCCCGGGAGCTGGGCCTGGGCTCCTTCGACCCCGCCGACGTGGAACTCGACGGCGAACTCCTGCTGCTGGAAGGCTTCCGCCATCCTCCCCTGGACGACCAGGCCCAGGGCCACGCCGACGGCCTGCGCCGCATCCTGGAGGAGCGCGCCCTGGCCCGCCCCGTGGTGGACGCCGCCGCCTGCACCGGCTGCGGCACCTGCGCGGCCCAGTGCCCGGCCCAGGCCCTCGACATGGAGGACGGGCTGCCCGTGGTGGACGCGCAGGCCTGCATCGCCTGCTACTGTTGTCAGGAAATGTGCCCGGAAAAAGCCATCGCCCTCAAGGCCCCGCAATGCCCGGGGTGCGCCGGACGCTGAGGCCTAAAAGACTGTTGAAAAAGTCGATTCTTGCAACCTGTTCAAAAAACTCGCTGGCAAGGCGCAGGGGAAAAGCCAAGCCCGAAGCGTATTTCCTATACGTGAGGGTTTGGTTTTTTCCCGGCAACGCAGCCAGCGAAGATTTTTCAACAGGTTGCTAGGCCCCGGCGCACCCGGCGTGCTTGAGGTCGCGCCCGTCCACGATGAAGCCCACGCTCTCGGCCACGTTGGCGCAACGGTCGCAGACGCGTTTGACCGAGTAGGCCACGAAGGAGAGTTGCAGGGAGCGCTCCATGGCCTCGGGCCCGGTGACCATCAGGGCGGAGAGTTCCCGGAAGGCCCTCACGTGGAGCCCGTGCACGGCCAGATTCTCCTCGCGCACCGCCCGGGCCAGTTCCGCAGAGCCCTCGGTCCAGGCGCGGCGCGTGGCGGCGTAGAGCTCCAGGCAGGCCCCGGTCATGGTCCACAGGGCGGGTGTGTCCGCGAGCGGCGGGCTCTCCAGCAGCACGAGGCTGCGCTCCGCGATGTTCACGGCCTCGTCCGCGATGCGCTCCAGGTTGGAGGCCACGCGCATGGACCCCACCAGCAGCCGCAGGTCCCGGGCCACGGGCTGGCGCAGGGCCAGCAGGCGCAGACAGAGCCTCTCGGCGCGGCATTCGAGGGAATCCACGGCGTCGTCGTTGTCCATGCATTCCTGGGCCGGAGCGGCCTGGCGCTCCCGCACCGAGCGCAGGGCCTTCTCCAGCGACTCCCCGGCCCTGGCCGTCATTTCGCCCATGAGCACCCGCAGCCTGAGCAGTTCTTCATCGAATTCGTTGTGCATGCGTTCTCCAGCCCCCCGCGCCGACCGTTACGTCAAACGCCTCTGCGGTTCAAGAACCAACCCCGCAGCGCGGAGCCCGCCAGGATATCCACGTCCTCGCCGGGAGCCGCCGCCAGGGTCCTGCCGGGAAGGGCGTGCACGCAGGCCTTGTTGAGGAAAACCACCCGTCTGGCCCCGGGCGGCGCGCCCGCCAACAGCGCGGCGGCCACGGCCTCCAGGGTCCGGGCGTCCACGGCGTTTCCTGGGGAGAGGCCGACCGCCCCGCACAGGGCCAGGGGATCGGCCGAGGCCTCGTCCAGGGGCATGCCCAGGGCGTCCAGGCCCAGCACCGCCACCACCACGTCGACCCACGCGGGCGCGGGCGCGATCGGCCCCCCCGGCAGGGGTCTGCCCCCCGAGGCCCCCAGCTCCACGAACACCCTGTGCGCCCCGAAGCGCACGGCCAGGTCGGGAATCTCGGCCGGGTCCAGAGCCTGGGCCAGGCCGGTTTCCGGGTCCGCGTCCCTGGCCAGGGTGAGCATGGTGTAGGCCTGGGGCCGCCCGCCCCGGGCCGTGAGGAAGGCGTTGCGACCCGGCAGGGGCGAGCCCTCGGAGGCCGCCAGGAGCACGCGCTCGCCCCATCCGGCCATCTGCCGCGCCAGGGCGCGCATCAGGGCCGTCTTGCCGCCAGCGCCCAAGAGCGCCACGAAGCGCTCCTCCGGCTTCAGGAATTCGCGCAGGGGGCGCATGCCCGCGCCGGGAGCCTGCTCCGCGCCCTGCCCCGCCGAAACGCCGCGAAACACGCCCCTGCGGATGACATCGCCGAAAAACTTGGATATGCTTGCGGAAACCAGAGAACCCTCCAGCCGGGAGCACGCGTTGACTGCCGTCGCTCAAGCCCTCGCCTGGCTCCTTGTAGTCCTGTGCTGCCTCCCCGCGCAAGCCGTCCGGGCGGAGCACGCCGCCGCGTTCTCCGGCAAGGTGCTGCTCCTGCACTCCTACCACGCGGGCTTCCCCTGGACCGACGAGATCCAGGCCGGAGTGCTCGCCGAGTTCCGCCGCCAGGACCCCAATTTCGAGCCCTATGTGGAGTTCCTGGACTGGAAGCGCTTCCCCAGCAAGGAGAACCTGGACACCCTGGCCCAGGCCCTGGCCCTCAAGCACGCGGGACGCCGCTTCGACGTGATCATCACCTCCGACAACGCCGCCCTGCTCTTCGCGCTGAACCACCGGGCCGACCTCTTCGGGGACGCCCCCGTCGTGTTCTGCGGCCTCAACGGCTTCTCAGACGCCCTGATCGCCGGCCACGGCCAGGTGACGGGCGTCACCGAGGAGATGGACGCCGAGGGCTCGCTCAAGGCCGCGCTCACCGTCTTCCCGGACCTGAAGCGCGTCTACTGCCTCCTGGAGGACACCGAGAGCGGTCTGGCCGAACGCCGCGAGATCGTCACCGCCGCGCGAGCGTTCCAGGGCCGCCTGGAGCTGGTGTTCCTGGACAACGCCTCCCTGGACGAGACCTTCCGGTTCTGCGGCCCCGACCAGTCCGGCGAGGCCATCCTGCTGCTGGGCAGCTTCGGGCGCGACCGCGCGGGGCGCATCTACCCGGACTTCGCCGTGGACATCCTTTCGGCGGCCTGCTCCGTGCCGGTGTTCGTCATGTGGGACTTCCTCATGGGCAAGGGGGCCTTCGGCGGCAGCGTGCTCTCGGGCAAGCTCCAGGGCCGCGAGGCCGGACGCCTGGCCCTGCGCGTGCTCTCGGGCGAACGCGACATCCCCGTGACGCGCACCCCGCCCACCCTGACGATGTTCGACCACGACCAGTTGCGCCGCTTCGGCGTCCCCACGAGCGTCCTGCCCCGCGACAGCCTGCTGGTCAACGAGCCCGTGAGCCTGCTGGACCGCCACCGCCAGGCCATCCCCGTGGTGGTGGCCTCCATGATGATCATGGCCGGGGCCATCGTGGCCCTCTCGTTCAGCGTGCTGGCCCGCAGGCGCGCCGAGCGCAACCTGGAGCGCGCCCAGGCCATGCTCTCGGCCATCATCGACCAGAGCCCGGCGGGCATCATGGTGGCCGAGGCCCCCGACGTGACCCTGGCCATGGCCAACCCCGAGGCCGTGCGCATCATGGGCATCCGCTCCGAACCCGGAGAGCCCGTGAGCTACCTGCGCGAGGGCGACATCGACTGGGTCTGCCGCCGCCCCGACGGCGAGCCCTACAAGACCTCCGAACTGGCCCTGCCAAGGACCATCCTGGACGGCGCGGAAATCGACAACGTGGAGATGCGCGTCACGCGCCACGACGGCCTGGAGTCCTGGATCCTGCTCTCGGGACGCCCCATCCGCAACCGCCACGGCGCCATCATCGCGGGCATGGTGGTCTTCTCCGACATCTCCGCGCGCAAGCGCATGGAGGACATGGTCATCCAGTCGGAGAAGATGGTCTCCCTCGGGGGACTGGCCGCAGGCATGGCCCACGAGATCAACAACCCCCTGGGCATCATCGTGCACTCGGCCCAGAACGCCCTGCGCCGCATCTCCCCCGGCCTGCCCGCCAACGAGGCCGCCGCCGCCCAGGCCGGGGTGGACCTCACCGCCGTGCACGCCTACCTGGAGGCGCGCCACATCCCCTCCTACCTGGCCGACATCGTGGACGCCGGACACCGCGCCGCGCGCATCGTGCGCTCCATGCTCAACTTCAGCCGCCCCCGGGGAACCCAGCGCGCGCCCCTGCGCGTGCGCGGCCTGCTGGACAAGGCCGTGGAGCTGGCCCAGTCCGACTGGGACCTCAAGAAAGACTACGACATCAAGAAGGTGCGCTTCACCTACGCCGACTCCGCCCAGGACCCCTCGGGACACTTCGTGGAAACCGAACTGGTCCAGGTGTTTCTGAACATCGTCAAGAACGCCTGCCAGGCCATGGCCTCCAAACGCTACGCGGAGGGCCAGGAGCCCGAGGTGCGCTTCGACGTGCGCGTGGACGGCGAGGACATCGTGGCCGAAATCCGCGACAACGGCCCCGGCATGGACGAAAAGACCTGTCGGCGCGTCATGGAGCCCTTCTTCACCACCAAGAAGGTGGGCGAGGGCACGGGGCTTGGCCTGTCGGTCTCCTACTTCATCGTCACCAACTCCTACGGCGGCGCGTTGGACGTGTGTTCGGACCCCGGCGAGGGCACGACCTTCACCGTCCGCCTGCCGCGAGGGAGGGCTTAGCGCCATGGCCGAACCCGTCGTGCTTGTCATCGACGACGAACCCCAGCTGCGCAGCAACCTGCGCGACTGCTTCGAGGACTACGGCTTCACCGTGCTCACGGCCATCTGCGCCGAAGACGCCCTGGAGATGCTCCTGCGCGAAAAGGTGGACGCCTGCACCGTGGACATCCGCCTGCCCGGCATGACCGGCAACGAGTTCATCGCCCAGGCCAGCCGCATGCGCCCCCAGCTCAAGTTCGTGATCTACACCGGCTCCTGGAACTACGAAATCCCCGGGGAACTGGCCCGGGTCGGGGTCACCCCGGAGGAGATCTTCAACAAACCCTGCGAGGACCCCGAAATCATCGCCAGGACCATCGAACGCCTGATCGCCCGGGGGGCCGCCGCTCCCCGGCACTGATCTCCCGCAGTTTCTGGCGCGTTCGGGGTTTCGGGTTGAACATCGCCGTTTTTTCGCCAATAATGTACTCCATGCTCCCAACCCGGCATGCCCACGTCCCCCCCACGCGCCGATCCCGCGCGGCCTGGACAGCCCTTCTGGCAGTCCTGCTGGCGCTGACGACTCTCCCGATCCCGGACGCGGCGGCCCCGGCCAGGGCCTCCCATCGGCCCGCGTCCATCACCGTGGTGATCGACGACAACTACCCCCCCTACATCTTCCGCGCCGAGGACGGGCGCATCCAGGGGCTGCTGCCGGACGCCTGGGAGCTCTGGTCGCAAAAGACCGGCGTCAAGGCCGAGGTGATCGCCACCGACTGGGACAAGGCCCAGCAGATCATGCGCCAGGGCGGCGCCGACGTGATCGACACCATCTTCCACAACGACCAGCGCGCCAAACTCTACGATTTCACCAAGCCCTACGCCACGCTGGAGGTCCCCGTCTTCCACCACGAGAGCGTGAGCGGCATCACGGGCGTGGAGTCGCTCAAGGGGTTCGAGGTGGGGGCCAAGGCCGGGGACGCCTCCCTGGCCATCCTGGCCCGCTCGGGCATCGCCGCCGTGCGCGAGTACCCGAGCTACGAGGCCCTCATCCTGGCCGCCGGGCGCGGCGAGGTGAAGGTCTTCACCGTGGACAAGCCCCCGGCCCTCTACTACCTGGCCAAATACAACCTGAGCGGCCAGTTCCGCTACGCCTTCACGCTCTACACCGGCGAATTCCACCGGGCCGTGCACAAGGGGCGCGACGACCTGCTGGCCCTGGTGGAAGGGGGCTTCGCGGCCTTCACCCCCCAGGAGCGCGAAGCCCTGGACCGCAAATGGCTGGGCACCCCCCTGGCCGATTCCCGCCTGTGGCGCATGGCCGCCATCGCCCTGGGAGCGGCCGCCGTCCTGGTGCTGGCCCTGGCCTGCTTCAACCTGGCCCTTCGGCGCAGGGTGCGCGCCAAGACCGCCGAACTGGCCCGCCTCGTCGAGGAACTTGCCCGCAGCGAGGAGCGCTGGCAGTTCGCCCTGGAGGGCTCCGACGACGGCGTCTGGGACTGGAACGTCCTCAACGGCAAGGTCTATTTCTCGCCGCGCTGGAAATCCCAGCTGGGCTACGCCGACCACGAGGTGGGCGACGGCTTCGACGAATGGCGCACCCGCGTGCACCCCGACGAACTGGACCTTGCCCTGGAGCACGTGCGCGAACACCTGGAAGGCCGAAGCCCGGTGATCGCCATGGAACTGCGCATGGCCTGCCGCGACGGCTCCTACCGCTGGATCCTTTCGCGCGGCAAGGTGATGGCCCGCACGCCCGAGGGCAAGCCCCTGCGCGTTCTCGGCACCCACGCGGACATCACCGCGCGCAAGCAGGCCGAGGAGGCCCTGCGCAAGGCCCTGGCCTTCAACGAGGCCATCCTGGAGCATTCGCCCGTGGGCATCCAGGTGTTCGAGCCCGACACCGGAACCTGCGTGCTCTCCAACCGGCGCGCGGCCCTGATCCTGGGGCTGCCGCCCGGGTGCACGCCGCCCCCGGGCTTCGGCCAGGTGGACGCCTGGGATCAGGAGGACGTGCGCCTCCTGGCCGAACGGGTCATGGCCGGGGAAGGCCCCCTGAGCCTGGACGTGCGGCCCCCGCGCCCCGGAGGCCGGCCCGCCGTGGCCGCCTGCACCTTCGCCCGCGTGGGGTTGGAGAACGGCGCATGCCTCCTGGTGATCTCCGCCGACGTCACCGAGCGCGCGCGCATGCAGGAGATGATGATCCAGTCCGAAAAGATGCTCTCCGTGGGCGGACTGGCCGCGGGAATGGCCCACGAGATCAACAACCCCCTGGCCAGCATGCTCCAGAGCATCCAGGTGGTGCTGCGGCGCATGGAGGGCCGGGGCCAGGCCGACGAGCAGGCCGCCCGCGAAGCCGGATGCACCCTGGGTTCGGTGAGGGGCTACATGGAGGCCCGGGAGATCCCCCTGCTCCTGCGCGGGGCGCGGGAGGCCGGGGCCAGGGCCTCGGCCATCGTGGCCGACATGCTCGACTTCGCCCGGCGCTCCGGCGCGGGCAAGGAACACGTGAGCCTTGCCGACATCCTGGACAGGGCCCTGGCCCACTGCGCCGCCGAATGCGGGCAGACCGGACGCTGCGATTTCGCCCGCATCGAAATCCTGCGCAAGTACGAGCCGGGCATGCCCCCCGTGCCCTGCGTCGCCGGGCAGATCGAGCAGGTGGTCGTGAACGTGCTGCGCAACGCGGCCCAGGCCCTGAACGCCCCGGACCGGACGTCAGAGGCCGCGCGCATCGTCGTCAGCGTGTGTTCCGAGGGGAGCATGGCCCGCATCGAGATCCAGGACAACGGCCCCGGCATGGACGAACAGCAACGCCGCAAGGCCTTCGACCCCTTCTTCAGCACCAAGGCCCCCGGCAAGGGCACGGGGCTCGGGCTGGCCGTGTGCTACTTCATCATTACGGCCAACCATTCCGGTTCCATCGAGGTGGAGTCCCCCCCCGGAGGCGGCGCGCGGTTCGTGGTCCGCCTGCCCTTCTCGCCCCTCCAGGAGGCCTCCCCGTGAGCCGCCCCCCCGACCTCTCCGTGCGCGCGAGCCTGCTGCTGGTGGTCCTGGCGGCCATCGCCCCCGCCCTGGGCATCATCCTGCACGACGGAGCGGTCCTGCACGAGCACCTCACCGAGGACGCCTCGCGCAACGCCTTGCGCGCGGCCGTATCCATCGGAGAGATGCAGGAACGACTTACTGCGGGAACCCGCCAGCTTCTCGGGTCGCTGGCCGCCATGCCCGAGGTGCAGCACGGCGACGCCGACGCCAGTTCCTCCATCTTTTCCAGGCTTTTGGCCGTCAACCCCAGCTACGTGAACATCCTGCTCACGGACACCGAGGGCAACATCCTGGCCTCGGCCCTGCCCTTCGAGAACGTGAACCTCTCCGACCGCAAGCACTTCCGGGAGGCCATGGCCCAGCGCGGCTTCGCGGCGGGGGAGTACATCGTCAGCCGCACGGCCAACGAGCCTGTCTTCCCCTTCGCCCAGACCGTTCTGGACGCCCTGGGGCGTCCCGTGGGCCTGCTGGTGGCCGCAATCCGCCTCTCCGCCTACGAAGAGCTCACCCGGCAGCTGAACCTGCCGCCGGGCTCCATCCTGGGCATCACCGACCACAAGGGCCTGCGCATCTTTTTCTCTCCGCAGGCCGTCACCAACCCCCTTGGCAGGCCCATCCGCCAGGAGGTCTGGCGGGCGGTCTCCGCCGGGCCGGACGAAGGCGTGGTGCGCCTCATGGGCTCCGACGACATGGAGCGCTTCTACGCTTTCAAGCGCCTGCGACTGATCCCGGGCGGCGCCGCCTACATGACCGTGATGATCGGCATCCCCCTGGAGCAGGCCCTGGCCCAGGCCCGCCAGGCCACCCGGAACAACCTCGCCCTGCTCGCGGCGGCCGCCGCCCTGGCCCTGATCCTGGCCTGGACCCTGGGCGACTACGTGATCGGACGCCGCCTCAACCGCCTTGCCGACACCGCCGGGCGCATCGGCCGGGGCGACCTGGAAGCCCGGACCGGCCAGCGCCACGGCCGCTCCGACCTCGGACGCCTCGCCGCCGCACTGGACGCCATGGCCGGACTCATCCAGCAGCGCCAGGACGAGCGCGACCGCGCCGCGCGCGCCCTGCACGAAAGCGAAACCCGTTACCGCAACCTCTTCGAGCAGTCCCTGGACGCCATCTCCATCATGGAGGGCGACCCGCCCCGTCTCACGCTGGTCAACCAGGCCTTCGCGGACCTCACCGGCTACACGGCCGAAGAGGTCTACGCCATGGACTCCCAGCGCATCTTCGGCATCATCCACCCCGAGGACCGCGCCCTGGTGCGCTCCAAGCTGGCCGACCGCGCCGCCGGGCTCATCCTGGAGGCCCGCTACGCCTTCCGCATCCTGCGCAAGGACGGCCAGACCCGCTGGCTGGACGTGTCCGGGCGCTCCGTGCTCCTGGACGACGGACCGCCCAACGTGCTCTCGGTCTATCGCGACGTGACCGGCCGCAAACTCGTGGAGGAGGCCCTCGCCCGCAAGGACGCCCTCCTGCGCGCCATGCTGCGCAACCTGCCTTTCGACTTCTGGGCGCGGGACCCGCAGGACCGCGTGATCATGCAAAGCGACGAGTCCTTGCGCCTCTGGGGCGACCTGGGCGCCGCCAGCGCCGACGAGGCCGGCGTGTCCAGGGACGTGCAGGACGCCTGGAACGACGTGAACCGCCGCGTCCTGACGGGCGAAGTGGTGGAGGGCGAACGCCGCTACGACACCGAGGACGGCCGGGAGGGCATCTACCACTCCATCGTGGCCCCCATCCGCGAGGGCGGCGACATCCTGGGCATCCTGGGCATCAACATCGACCTCACCGAACGCCGCCAGGCCGAAGAGGCCCTGCGCGAGAGCGAGGAGCGCTTCCACCTTTTCATGGAATGGCTCCTGGCCGCCGTGTTCATCAAGGACGCCGACGGGCGCACCCTCTTCGTCAACACCTACCTCAAGGACCTCTTCGGCTGGGACGACCCCCTGGGCAGGACCAGCGCCGAACTCTTCCCGCCCGACGTGGCCAGTCGCATCGACGACGACGACCGCATGGCCATGGCGGGCAAATACCGCCGCGTGGTGGAAACCTTCCAGGACTCCCACGGCCGCGAACGCTGCTTCGAGACGCACAAGTTCGCCATCCCCACCCGCTCCGGCCGCGAACTGCTGGGCGGCATCGGCATCGACATCACCGAGCGCAGGATGGCCGAGGAGGAGCTCGCCCGGCAGAAGAACCTCCTGAACTCCGTGGTGGAAGGCACCAGCGACGCCGTCTTCGTCAAGGACCAGCAGGGCGTCTACCTGCTGGCAAACTCCGAGACCGCCCGAGTGCTGGGTCGTAGCGCCCACGAGGTGGTGGGTCACTCCGACGCGGACTTCTTCCCGCCCGAGGAGGCGCGCCTGATCCGGGAGCACGACACGGCCGTCCTGGCCATGACTCAGTCGCGCCAGTTCGAGGAAACACTCTCAACCTCCCAGGGTGAACGCGTCTTCCTGACCACCAAGGGCCCCCTGCGCGACGAGCAGGGCCGCGTCACCGGCATGTACGGCATCTCCCGCGACATCACCGAGCGCAACAAGGTGCGCGAACTCATGGTGCAGACCGAGAAAATGATGAGCGTGGGCGGGCTTGCCGCAGGCATGGCCCATGAGATCAACAATCCCCTCTCGGGCATCCTCCAGAACGTGCAGATCATCCGCCGCCGCCTCACCGAGAACATCCCCGCCAACGAAGAGGCCGCCGCCAGGGCCGGTTGCACGCTCGCGGCCATCCGGCTCTACATGGAGTCGCGCGACGTGCTCCACTTCCTCGACTCTGTGCGCGACGCCGGAAGCCGCGCCGCCTCCATCGTGGCCACCATGCTCGAATTCAGCCGCACGGGAGATCAAAGCAGGCCGCTGACCGACCTCAACCAGCTCCTGGACAAGGCCCTCGAACTCTGCGCCACGGACTACGACCTGAAAAAGAAGTACGACTTCCGGAACATCCGCATCGATCGCCGCTACGACCCGCAGCTGCCCCCCGTACCCTGCAAGGAAAACCAGATCCAGCAGGTGCTCATGAACCTCCTGGCCAACGCCGCGCAAGCCATGCGCGACACGGCCCGACCGGCCATCACCCTCACGACATCCCGCGAAGAGGGCTTCGCCCGCGTGGACATCGAGGACAACGGCCCGGGCATGACCGAAGACGTGCGCAAGCGCATCTTCGAGCCCTTCTTCACCACCAAGCCCGTGGGCGAAGGCACGGGCCTGGGCCTCTCGGTCTCCTACTTCATCGTGGTCAACAACCACGGCGGGAGCGTGGAGGCCGTCTCGCGCCCGGGCAAGGGCGCGCGCTTCATCGTCCGTCTCCCCCTGGCCTGATCCGGCTGGCCGGTCGGCCCGGGTCTCACGCCTCCCAAGTCCGCCTCTCGCGGCAAGTCGACCCTCCCGGGCTGATTGCTTGACGCCGTCAGCCCCTTGCCCTACGATTCCAACTATGGCGCGCTCAATTCCATATGGTGGAATCTCCAGGTGACTTCCCTGGACAAGGCCCTTGTCCTGCTGGATGCCCTGGCCGCGCGGGGCCGCGCCGGAGTGGGCGAACTGGCCCGGGCCACGGGCATGCCGCCCTCCACCGTGCACCGCCTGCTCGCCGTGCTGACCCCCCAACGCCACGTTCGCCAAGAACCCGGCCCACGGGAC
>NZ_JBZVFJ010000014.1:0-40241 GCF_058402725.1 Fundidesulfovibrio sp.
ACCGACTTCACGGGCGGCGGCTGCTCTTGACGTGGGCTTGTCCCTTCCCCGCTCCGGTCTTCTTGGCCGGCGCGCATTCCGCGCCGCGCGCGGGCCGGGTGGTTCCGGCCCGCGCGCGCCAGCGAAAGGAATCACGACATGCCCATCCATGACATCCGCTGCGCCTGCGGCTTCGAAGGCGAGGTGATCACCCTTGCGGCCCAGGAGCTCCCGGCCTGCCCGGCCTGCGGCCGCCCCGACCCCGACCGGCTCCCCAGCGCCGTGAGCAGCCTCACCGGCCGGGCCGTCCAGGGGCTCCCCGGCCCCAAGGACACCGCCTGCTGCGGCTCGCGCCCCGGCGAGGCCGCCTGCGCCGGCCCGGGCTCCTGCTGTTCCGGCAGGGGGGCCTAGCCGTGTCCGCTCCGCTGTCCGTGCTCCTGGCCGCGCCCACCCTGGCGGGCTGGGAGGGCTTCGTCCAGGGACTCGTGGACTGCGGCGCTCAGGTCGGCCATGCGCGAACCGGCCTGGCCGCCCTGGAGAGCGTCACACAGGCGCGCCCCGTTTTGGTGGTGGCCGACGAGGGACTCCCGGACCTGACGCCCCTGCAACTGGTGCTCAGGATCCTTGGCATCGACGCGGGGGTGAACGCCGCCGTGGTCAGCTCCCTCTCCGAGGAGGACTTCCACGAGAAGTCCGAGGGCCTGGGCGTGCTGGCCCAACTGCCGCCGCAGCCGGGTGAGCCCCACGCCCGGGAGCTCATGGCCCTTCTTCGGGCCGTCCTTGCCCCGACAACCTTCCAGCCACGTTGACCGTGAGGGACATCCCATGGAAAAGATTCTCGTTCTGGGCTGCAAGAAGGCCATGGACGACGTCTGCATCGGTTGCTCGCGCTGTCTTGTCGGCTTCAACCGCCGCGAAGGCGCGTTTGCGGCCTATGCCCCCGGAGAGGCCCAGCTGATGGGCCTGCTCAATTGCGGCGACTGCCCCGGGGCCACGGTGGTGACGCGCCTGGCCCAGGTGAAGCTCTGGAACGCGCCGCTCGGGGAAAAGCCCACCGTGATCCATCTGGGGCCGTGCATCACGGACCACTGCCCCCACAGGGAGACGATCCTCGCCAAGGTCCGGGCCAAATCCGGCATCCCGGTGGTGGAGGGGACGCACCCGTACCTCCCGGCGGACATCTTCGGCTAGTGTTGCGTCCTCACGATCCGCCCGCAGAGAGTGCACGGGCAACCAGCTGAAACCATTTGCATTGATGTTGAGCAACATCTCACGTTTTTCATCATCGCGACACGAGCCGCCGAGGCGGCCAACCCTTGACCCCGCGCCCGGCGCGGCAAAGACAGGACCATGAACCAGCCATCATCCCAGAACGGGGCGTCCAAACCCCTGCAGCCGTTGGAAGTCCCGGGCCCCCTCGCCCGCATCAAGTCGAACATCGTCGTGCTCTCCGGCAAGGGCGGAGTGGGCAAGAGCACTGTGGCGGCCAACCTGGCCGTGGGCCTGGCCCTGGAAGGGCTGAAGATGGGCCTTCTGGACATCGACGTGCACGGACCCAGCATCCCAAGGATCATGGGCCTGGCCGGCTCCAGCGTCGCCATGGCCGGGGATTTCATGCTCCCGGTGGAGTGGAACTGGAACCTCAAGGTGATCTCCATGGGCTTCTTCCTGCCCGATCCGGGCACGCCCGTGATCTGGCGCGGGGCCATGAAGGGCGGCGTGATCGGGCAGTTCCTGAACCAGGTGGCCTGGGGCGACCTGGACTGCCTGGTGGTGGACTGCCCTCCCGGAACCGGCGACGAACCCCTCTCCGTGTTGCAGATCCTGGGCAAGGAGGCGGCCGGGCTCATCGTCACCTCGCCCCAGGACGTGGCCATCGACGACGTACGCCGCTCCGTGGGCTTCTGCCGGGAGCTGGGCAACCCCATCCTGGGCATCGTGGAGAACCTCTCGGGCTTCTCCTGCCCGGACTGCGGGGCCGTGCACCAGATCTTCGACACCGGCGGGGGCGAGCGCCTGGCCCGGGAGTCCGGCGTGCCCTTCCTGGGGCGCATCCCCATCGAGCCGGGCGTGGGCCAGGCCGCCGACCGGGGCGAGGCCTTCCTGGCCGTGAAGGGCGGCTCCCCTGCGGCCTTGGCCTTCCGGGAAGTGGTGCTGGCCGGGGCGGCCTTCGCCGCAAGGCGCGGGGCCAGCCCGGCAGCAGCCCCCGAGGCGTCTTGAGCGTCGCCCGGCGCGACGCCGCAGCAGACCCCGCCGGGACGTGCCCCGGCCAAACCCTCTGACCCGGGGAGACATCCATGGCAGCGCAGCGCATCGTGGTGGTGGGAGGAACGGCGGCCGGTCCCAAGGCGGCCGCCAGGGCCAAACGTCTGGACCAGAACGCCGAAGTGGTGCTCATCCAGAAGGCTCCGGAACTCTCCATGGCCTCCTGCGGCTATCCCTACTACGTGGCCGGGACGATCCAGGCCCGCGAGCAGTTGCTCGCCACCCCGGCGGGAGTGGTGCGCGACCCCCAGTTCTTCGCAAACGCCAAGGGCGTTCGCGCCCTGGTGAACACCGAGGCCACCGCCGTGGACACTCGGGCGCGCACCGTGTCCTACACCTGCCTGGATACCGGGGAGAAGGGGAGCATCGTCTACGACAAGCTCATCCTCTGCACCGGGGCCAGGCCCCGCATGCCCCGCTTCCCCGGCGCGGAACTGACGGGCGTCACGGCGCTCCACTCCATGGCCGACGCCGACCGCCTGCGCGCCTCGGGCGCGCTCCTCAAGGGCCAGCGGGCCGTGGTGGCGGGCGGCGGGCTCATCGGCATGGAGACCTGCGAGGCACTGGCCGCCTGCGGCATGGACGTGACCGTGGTGGAGAAACTCCCGGAGATCCTACCCTTCCTGGACCCCGAACTCGCCCGCCTGGTGGCCAACCACGCCCGCTCCAAGGGCGCGACGGTCCTCACGGGCGTGGGCGTCGCCGGTTTCGAGGGCCGAGACGGCCAGCTGGCCGCCGTGCGCCTGGAGGACGGCAGGACGCTGCCCTGCGCCCTGGCCGTGGTGGCCCTGGGCGTTATCCCCAACACCGACCTGGCCAGGGACGCGGGCCTGGCCATCGGCCCCACGGGCGGCATCGCCGTGGACGCGCGCATGCGCACCTCGGACCCGGACGTCTACGCCGCCGGGGACTGCGTGGAAGTGACCTGCCGCCTCACCGGGGGCAAGACCCTGGCCCCCTTCGGAGACCTGGCCAACCTCCAGGGCCGGGTGGCGGGAGAGAACGCCGCCACCAACGGCCAGGCGACCTTCCCCGGGACCATCCGCAGCGGCATCTGCAAGGTCTTCGATTTCGCGGCCGCCGCCACGGGCCTCACCGAAGAACGCGCCCGGGAAGCGGGCTACGACGTGGTAACGGCCGTGAACGCGGGGCCTGACAAGCCGGGCTTCATGGGCGCCAGGCCCCTGGTCTCCAAGCTGGTGGCCGACGCCGGCACCGGACGCATCCTGGGCTTCCAGTGCGTGGGCGCGGGCGAGGTGAACCGCCAGGGTGCCGAGGCCGCCATGGCCGTGCTGGCGGGCATGACCGTGCTGGAGGTCGGCATGGCCGACCTGCCCTACGCCCCGCCCTTCTCCCTGGCCATCGATCACTTCATCGCCACGGCCCACATCCTGGAGAACAAGATGCGCGGGCTCATGAACGGCGTCTCCTGCCGTGAGGTCCACGACGCCCTGGAGCGGGGCGAGCGTCCCTTCCTCCTGGACGTGCGGGGTCCCAAAGAGTTCGAGGAGATGCGCCTGGGCCTGGGCGAGACCCTCGTCCCCCTGGGGCAACTGCGCTCGCGCATGGGGGAACTCCCCGAAGACAAGTCCGCGCCCGTGGTGGCCTTCTGCAAGGTCTCCATGCGCGGGTACGAGGCCCAGCAGGTGCTGAACGCCCACGGCTACGACAACGTGGCCGTCATGGAGGGCGGCCTGATGGCTTGGCCCTATGCCCGAGAAAAATAACTCCCAGAGCGGAAGACAAACTCCGGAGCCCAACCCCCGGACGAGCTTGGGTGCATTGCTCCGTAAACACGGACATCCTCATGCGCACGGGGGACGAACCCAGAAGCCTTGCTGGAACCGGATGGACCGACACGAATGGGTGCTGCAAGCGAGATACTGGTGGAACATGTAGCTGCTCGGCAATCAAGAACGCGATCGGCTTGCAGGACATCAGCAGAGAGATGCATCGGGAGGACAGCAATGAATCAGAGCGGTGACTGCTCAGTCAATGTGGTGGAGCCGCCGCATGGCGTTACCCATTTCGCTCTTTTCAGAGCCTTTTTCCGAGTCGGCCTGACCGCGTTCGGCGGTCCGGCGATGATTCCGCACATACGAAGGCTGGCGCTCGAACAACACACCTGGATCAATGAAAAGGACTTCCGACTGGGTCTGTCCATCTGCCAGATGATCCCGGGAGCGACGGTCATGCAGCTGGCTGCGTTCGTAGGCTTTCGTGCGCGGGGGCTTGCGGGCGCCCTTGCGGCTTTCGTCGGCTTTGGGCTGCCAGCATTCGTGTTGATCACCATGATGTCCGCGTTATACTTCAAACATCAGGATGTGAACGTGATTCTCTCAGCATTCGCGGGCCTCAAGGTCATCGTCGTCGCCGTCATCGCCCATGCGACCATCGAATTCGTCAGGAAGTACACAACATCCATCCAAGATATACTGATCGGAATTGGATCCGCATGCGGCATACTCCTTCAGGTGCATCCAGCGCTTCTCATTGTTGTGGCAATGCTGCTGGGCCTGGCCATCTACAAAGACAATGCCACAGGCGGAGGACATCTTCCGGCATGCGCCACTCGCAACGGGAACCGTCCGATGATCAGACTCCTTGCGTGCCTCTGTCTCATGCTGGCTGTTTTGGCGGCGTCATCCACGGTGCTTTTGGAACTGATGCTCAGGATGATGCGCGTGGACCTCTTCGCCTTCGGCGGCGGTTTCGCGGCCCTGCCCATGATGCTCCACGAGGTCGTGCATGTCGCTGGTTGGCTTTCGGAGAAAACCTTTCTGGACGGTATAGCCCTCGGCCAGGTCACCCCCGGGCCGATCGTCATCTCTTCCGCCTTTGTGGGCTATGCGGTCAAGGGCCTCGCGGGCGCTGTCGTCGCGGTCATCGGCATCTTTTCCCCATCGATCATTGTTCTCGTCTGGGCCGTTCCTCACTGCGACCGTCTGCTGGGGTCGCATCGCTTCCGCAAGGCGATGCATGCCAGTTTGGCGACCCTCGGAGGGCTCATGGCCGCGACTGTGGTCACTTTGACGAGACCCATCGATTGGAGCGTCGCGGGGGCAACGCTCTGTGCCACCGCTTTCGTGGGCTTGTCGGCGAATGTCGATGTCATCTGGGTGGTGTTGGCAGGAACGGCGATCGCGATGATCATCCTGTAGCGAGGGCATCGAGGGCTACGCAAACCCGCTGCTGGGCCCGCAATTGACCGTCTCCATCGCCTCCAACAGCCGCTCTGGACATGGAGATCCAGGAACGGCTGAAAGTCCTCCTTGTGACCGGTGAAGGAACTGCCTCAGCGGACAAGGTAGGGGAACAAGAAAAGGCGTTTTGCCCGAGTATGTGGGGTATAGTGTGGGGTAAGCTCTGGCTGTCCAGAATCAAAAAGTCTGAAAAGTGGCGGAGGGAGAGGGATTCGAACCCCCGGACAGGTTGCCCCGCCAGTGGTTTTCAAGACCACCGCCTTAAACCGCTCGGCCATCCCTCCGCGCGCGGAAGGCATCTCTTACACCCGCGTGCGCCGCCGGGCAAGACGCCCCTTACCTGGTACGCGGCCGGGGGCGGCCCTTCTGCTCGATGAGCGCCTTGGAGCGCTGCGTCAGCGTGGTGATCTCGGGCTTGGTGATCTGGTCGTCCGCGCCCACGGACGTGCCCTTGTGGAAAAGTTTCTCGTTGATGAGCGAGCTGAAGAGAATCACCGGGATGTCGCGCAGCACGGGGTCGTCCTTGATGCGCTTGCAGAGGTTGTGGCCGTCCATGGCGGGCATCTCGATGTCGGTGACCACCAGGTTGACCAACTCCAGGATGTCGATGCCCTCCTCCTGCGAGCGCTGCTTGTGCCGCACCAGGCGCTCCCAGGCCTGCTGGCCGTTGATGTCCTGCTCCACCTCGTAGCCGTCGCGCAGGAGGGTGTTCACGATGAGCTTGCGGATGGAGCCCGAATCGTCCACCACCAGGGCGCGGTAGGCGATCTCGTCGGTGGCCTCCACGCGGGCCTCCTCTTCGGGCTCCTCGCGCATGGCCAGGCTGGGGTTCAGGTCCCAGATGATCTTTTCCATGTCCAGAAGCAGCACGATGCGGTCCTCGAATTTCACCACGCCCGTGAAGCTGTTGGAGGAGAAGCTGGCCACGTAGCCGCTGGGCGGCTCCACCTGCTCCCAGCTCAGGCGGTGAATGCGCGTGACGCCCGACACCAGGAAGGCGTTGGTGATGTTGTTGAACTCGCTTACGATCACCTTGGGAGCATCGTTGCGCACCATCAACTTGCCCAGCCAGATGGAAAGGTCGATGAGCGGGATGATGCGCGAGCGCAGGTTGAACGTGCCCTTCACTGCGGGATGCGGCGTGGAGGGCATCTCCGTCACCTTGGGCTTGCGGATGATTTCCAGAACCTTGGCGACGTTCACCCCGAAATAGCTGCGGTACGTGCCGCCGCCATCGGTCTCCTCGTCGATGAAGAATTCAACGATTTCGAGCTCGTTTGTCCCTGACTCAAGCAGAATGTTCGTCTGGCTCATGGAGGCCTCTGGCTGGACGGTTGTGGAATGACGGTTCGGGCGACGCCGCTTCGCTAGACCATATCACCGTTGAGATACATCGTGCCCCTTGTCAAGGCCTACCTCCGCCGCAACGTCCGGCGCTTTACACCGCGCCCGCCCTGGAATAGAACCACCGGACGCCTACGGCGTTTCCCCTGCGAGGCCACACCTTGAATCTTCCCAAGATCGCCTACGTCCTGCTCTGGTTCCCCCTCTCCTCGGAAACCTTCATCTTCCGAGAGGTCCGGGCGCTGCGCCGCCAGGGGCTTCACGTCCTGGCCTACAGCCTCTACGGCAAGAAGCTCAGGCATCTTTCCCCGGAAATGCTCGACTACTCCTACGGCGTGCGGCGCATGGGGTTCCTCGCCCTGCCGCTCATCCTGCGCGACGCGCTCTGGTGGAACAAGCGCCGCCCGGGCGTCTTCAAGGATCTGGCCCGGCGCATGCTCCTGCGCCGCTGGTGCAGCCTGGAGGTGACGGGCGAGAGCATCTGGGCCTTCTTCGCGGGCTTCCGCCTGGCCAGGCTTCTCGAACGAGACGGCGTGGACCACATCCACGCCCCCTGGGCGGGCGGCCCCGCCACCGCCGCATGGGTGGCCTCGCAGCTCACGGGCGTGCCCTACTCCATGGCCGGGCGCGCGGGAGACATCTACCCCCCCGACGGCGCGCTGGCCGACAAAATCCGCGACGCCCTCTTCGTGCGCGTGAACAACCTGGCCAACAAGGGCTACCTAGCCTCCCAGGCCCCGGGCCAGGAAGGCAAGATCCACCTCGTCTACAACAGCCTCACCTTCCGGGACCATGGGCTCGCCGCCGTGGACATGGCGCCGCCCTGCAAGCTCCTGGCCGTGGGCCGCTTCGCGCGCACCAAGGGTTTCGACGTGCTCCTGCGCGCCTGCGCCCTGCTCAAGCGCCAGGGCTTCCCCTTCCGGCTCACCCTGGTGGGCTCAGGCTTCCAGGACCCCCTGCTCAAGGCCCTGCGCAAGCGCCTGGACCTGGATGACGCGGTGCACATGCCGGGCTTCCTCTCCCACGACGAGACGGCCTGGCTCATGGCCTCCCAGGACATCATGGTGGTGCCCAGCGTCGTGCACGCCTCGGGCGATCGCGACGGCATCCCCAACGTGATCATGGAGGCCCTCTCCCGCCGCCTCCCCGTGGTGGCCACCGACGTCTGCGGCATCCCCGAGGTGATCCGCCACGGCGAGACAGGGCTCATCGCCCCCCAGCGCAACCCCGAGGCGCTGGCCGAGGCCATCCGCGCCATGGCCGCCGACCGCGACCGCGCCGTGGCCATGGCCGAAGCCGGTCAACGCCTCGTGCGGGAAATGTTCGATCCCGAGGTCAACGCCCGCAGCCTCTACGAACTCTTCCGCGCCCACACCCGGCCCCCGGCCGGGCAGGAGTCCTAGACCGTGTGCGGCATCGCCGGGCTGGTGGACGCCCTCGGCCGACCCCTCCCGCCCGAGGCGCTGGAATCCCTCCAGGCCATGACCGCCTCCATGGCCCACCGCGGCCCCGACGGCTGCGGACACTGGCGCGACGGCCCCGCCGCGCTGGGCCATCGCCGCCTCTCCATCATCGACCTCTCCACCGGCGCGCAGCCCATGGAGGACGCCCACGGCCGCCTGGCCGTGACCTTCAACGGCGAAATCTACAACTACCGCGAAATCCGCGCCGAACTCGAGGCCCTGGGACACGCCTTCCGCACCTGCTCCGACACCGAGGTGATCCTGGCCGGATGGCTCCAGTGGGGGCCGCGCTGCCTGGAGCGCTTCGAGGGCATGTTCGCCTTCGCCCTCTGGGACCGCCGCGAGCGCGCCCTCTTCTGCGCCCGGGACCGCTTCGGCAAGAAGCCCTTCTTCTACACCCTCCAGAACGGACTCTTCGCCTTCGCCTCCGAGTCCTCGGCGTTGCGCCGCGCGCCTGGACTGCGCCTGGACGTGGAGGCCGCCACCCTGGCCCGCTTCCTGGCCTACGAATACGTGCCCTCGCCGGAGTCCATCTACCGCCAGGTGAAGAAGCTCCCGCCCTCCCACTGGCTGGAACTGCGCGAGGGCCGCGTCACCCTGGGCCGCTACTGGTCGCTGCCCGCGCCCGAGCCCGCCCGCGCCTGCGAGGAGGAGCTGGGCCGGGAGCTGGAACGCCTCATGGCCCAGGCCGTGAAACGGCGCATGATCTCCGACGTGCCCCTGGGCGTGTTCCTCTCCGGCGGCATCGACTCCTCCCTGGTGGCCGCGCTCATGGCCGGGCAGGCCCCGCGCATCAAGACCTTTTCCATCGGCTTCCGGGAGGCCAGCTACGACGAGTCGGCCTACGCCCGCTCCGTGGCCCGCATGTGGGACACCGAGCACCACGAGCACATCCTTTCGGCCGAGGACTGCGCCGGGCTGCTCCCCGAGATCGTCACCCGCTTCGACGAGCCCATGGCCGACCCCTCCATCGCCCCCACGTACCTGCTCTCCAAGGTGACGCGCCAGGAGGTCACCGTGGCCCTGGGCGGCGACGGCGCGGACGAGCTGTTCGCGGGCTACGAGCACTTCCAGGGCTTCCAGGCCGCCAGGCTCTACAACGCCCTGCCCCGGCCCCTGCGCCGTTTCGTGGTGGACCCGGCCTGCGCCGCGCTCCCGGCCTCGGACGGCTACGTGAACCTGCGCCTGGGCGCGGCCACCTTCCTGCACGGCGCGCGACAGGCCCCCTGGCTGCGCGTGCAGGACTGGCTCACGGCCCTGCACCCCGAGTTGCAGCGCCATCTCTGGCGCGATCCGGCCCGCCTGGGCCTGGACACGGCCCAGCTCTTCGCCTCCACCCGGCGCACCTTCGACCGCTCCAGCGCGTCCACGGACCTGGACCGCCTCTTCCACGCCTACTGCCGCCAGTACCTGCTGGACTACATCCTGGTGAAGGTGGACCGCTGCACCATGATGCACTCCCTGGAGGCCCGCGCCCCCTTCCTGGACCGCGACGTGGCCGAGTTCGCCTGCCGCCTGCCCACGCCCATGAAGCTCCGGGGCCTCTCGCGCAAACACCTGCTCAAGAAGGCCCTGGCGCATCTGCTGCCCGAGGAGATCCGCACGCGCAACAAGCGCGGGTTCCTCATCCCCGTGGCCCGCTGGCTGCGCGACAAGCTCAAGCCCCTGGTGGATGAGCTTCTGGGCGAGAG
Organism: Fundidesulfovibrio sp.; assembly: GCF_058402725.1. Taxonomy (NCBI): domain Bacteria; kingdom Pseudomonadati; phylum Thermodesulfobacteriota; class Desulfovibrionia; order Desulfovibrionales; family Desulfovibrionaceae; genus Fundidesulfovibrio; species Fundidesulfovibrio sp. The sequence goes on from NZ_JBZVFJ010000014.1 coordinate 9,946, forward strand.
CCACCTGAGACAACAGGGCCTCTTCGACCCCAAGACCGTGCGCGGGCTCGTCGACGAGCACGACTCCGGACGCCGGGACCGCCGCAAGGAGCTGTGGACCCTGCTGGTGCTCCAGCTCTGGCTCGCCCACAACAAGCCGGACGTGTCCTGATGGCCCGCATCCTCTACGGCGTCCACGGCTCCCAGCACGGCCACGCCATCCGCGCCCTCACACTGGCCCGGGCCTTCCCGCAGCACGAGTTCCTCTTCGTCACCAGCGAGGAGGCCGCCGGGATCCTGCGGCGCGGCCACCGCGTGGAGACCGTGCTCAACCCCGGCACGCGCTACAAGAACTACGCCCTGGACCTGCCCGCCACCGTGGCCCTGGCCGTGAAGACCTTCGCCCGCAGGGGCAGCGAACTGGCCCGCCTGGGCAGGCTCATCGATTCCTTCAAGCCCGACGTCTGCCTCTCGGACTACGAATACTTCGTGCCCATCGCGGCCAGACGGACGGGCGTGCCCTGCCTCTCCCTGGACCACCAGCACGTCATCACCCTCTGCGAGCACCACCTGCCCCGCAAGGTCTGGTGGGACATGGCCTCCACCTCCTTCTCCGTGGAGCGCCTCTTCTCCAATTCCACGGCGCACCTGGTCATCAGCTTCTACCAGCCGCCCTTGAAGCCCGGCGCGCAGCGGGCCATCTCGCCGCCCATCCACCGGGAGAAGGTGTTCGAGCACGAGGCCACGGTGGGCGAGCACATCCTGGTGTACCAGAGCTGCTCCATCTGCCCGCGCTTCGTGCCGCTGCTCCAGACCCTGGGGCGTCCGGTGATCGTCTACGGCTACAACCGCGAGGCCCGCGAGGGCAACCTGACCTTCAAGAAGTTCAGCGAGGACGGCCTGCTGGCCGACATGGCCTCCTGCGCCTACGTGATCTGCGGGGGCGGCCACACCCTCATGAGCGAGGCCCTCTCCTACGGCAAGCCCATCGTCTCCCTGCCCGTGAAGGGGGCCTTCGAGCAGTGGCTCAACGCCTTCTACCTGGAACAACTGGGCTACGGCCTGCACCTGGACATGCACCGCCTGGACGAGGCGGCCATGTCCGGGTTCGAGTCCCGGGTGGAGGGCTGCCGCGAGCGCGTGCGCGCCGTGGACTTCCGGGGCAACGAGTTCGCCTTCGGGGTGGTGGAGCGCTTCGTGCGGGACGGGCGGCTGTAGAGGTCCCCGCAGACTCCGCCCTTCCGCCATTCCCTGGCGCATATCCGCCAAGGGCCGCCGGAATCCTTCGCGCCCGGCGCGAACCGCGCCAGCGCCTGCTTCGGCGCGTCGTCCATCAGCCCGTTGTCCATCATGAAGTTCAGGGCCATGCCCTTGATGCCCGTGAACGATTCGAAACCCATGTCCGTCTCCTTTTCGTTGAGGGTTGAGGGCATCACTCGCCCGCGCCGGTGAGTTCCAGGTAGCGCAGAAGGTCGCCTTCCCTGGCCCCGCCGGACTTCATCCGGCGCTTCAGGGCGGACAGCTCGTCCTCCTCGGCCGGTCCGCCCGGGGCGGACCGCTTCACGGGACCGCGCTCGGCCTCCCGGGCGTGCCCTCCACCAGCCAGGCCGCCTCGCGCGCCACGCGGTAGAACTCCGAGAACAGGCCGAACTCCCTGGCCAGCGCGGGCATCACCAGCCTGCGCAGCACCTCGGGCAGCTTGGAGACGTCGTGGTCCATGAGCTCCATGGTCCTCTCGTAGAGGGGGTCGCGCGAGCGCAGCACGGCCAAGCCGGCCTGGTAGTCGCGCTGCTTGAGGTAGCGTGCCAGATGCTCCTCGCGCTGCTTCAGGGCGGGCTTGACGCGCTCCAGGGCTTCGCGCCCGGCGCTCCAGCGCGCGCGCCCGTCCGGGTCGGCGGGTTCGGGGCCGTGGTCCAGCAAGGCGTCCCAATCCAGCGCGGGGCTGTGGCCGCACAAGGCGTTCACGCAGGGCGGGCTGGCCCAGAGGTGGCGCAGAAGCTCCTGGTAGGGGACGAACACGGGGGCGGGGTGCTCCCCGGGCGTGGCGGGCGCGTCGGCCGCTTGTCGGTTCGCGGCGGCCGGGAAGGGCTCGCGCTCCAGAAGTTGGGAATGGATCGGCGTGGTCATGGGAAGATTCCTCCTTCGGTGTTTTCGGCCCTGCCGAGGGGCCGATGACCGTGCAGTGTATGCAGGAGGGATTAAATTTCACCCCACATACCGCTCTGTGGGCAAAAACCAGAAAAAATATCCCTTTACGTTCCGCGCCGTCCGCCGCGCTCCGGGCGTTGCCAACCCGGACCCTTATGCTGTACAGCGGCTCAGATTTGGCGTGCCTTTACGAATCCAACCACACGGACCAGCCATGAACCCAAAGCGCCCCCTCACGCCGGAGACCTACTACCGTCTCCCCTGGAACCTGTCGGACAACTCCATCACCTGGCTCGAACCCACCACCAAGTGCAACCTCTACTGCGAAGGTTGCTACCGTGAGAACGACCCCGACGGCCACAGGCCCCTGGAGGACGTGATCCGCGAGCTGGAGACCGTGCGCACCCTGCGCCGCACCGACGGCATCTCCATCGCAGGCGGAGAGCCGCTCATCTACCCCCACATCGTGGAGCTGGTGCGCTACGTGGCCGCCCAGGGCTGGAAGCCCATCATCAACTCCAACGGGCACGCACTCACCCCCGCCCTCGTGCGGGACCTCACCAAGGCCGGGCTCGTGGGCTTCACCATGCACGTGGACTCCCACCAGAAGCGCCCCGGCTTCTCCGGCCAGACCGAAGAGGAACTCTGCGATCTGCGCCTGAAGCTCGCCAACATGATCCACGAGCACGGCGGCGGCAAGGTGGCCTGCGCCTTCAACGCCACCATCTACCGCGACACCCTGGACAAGATCCCCATGCTCACCCGCTGGGCGCAGGACCACATGGACCGCGTCCAGACCATGGTGTTCATCCTCTTCCGCTCCGCCAAGGCCCAGGCCGGCTTCGACTGCCACGCCGGGGGCAAGCCCGTGGACATGCACCAGCTCGTCTACCAGCTGGACCACATGGAAGCCCACAAGGACATCGTGGCCCAGGACGTGGCCGACGTGATCCGCACCATGGACCCGGCCTTCGAGCCCTGCGCCTATCTCAACGGCACCGAAGACCCCCGCTCCATGAAGTGGCTGCTCACCCTCAAGGTGGGCCGCAAGGACAAGACCCTGGGCTACCTCGACCACAAGTTCGCCGAGATCGTCCAGGTGTTCCACCACCTCTTCACCGGCACCTACCTGGCCTACGCGCGCCCCACGCTCACCAACACCGCCCAGGCCCTCTTCCCCCTGGCCCTGGTGAACAAGAGCGTGCGCAAGATCTTCTGGGAATGGCTCAAGGAGCCCTCCCGCATGGCCGAATGCCTGCACATCCAGTCCGTGATGATCATCCAGCCCTGCGACGTCTCCGAAGACGGACGCCAGAACATGTGCGACGGCTGCCCCGACGCCATCCTGCACAAGGGCCGCATGGTCTGGAGCTGCCGCGTGGACGAACTGGAGAAGTACGGCACGTTCATCACCTGCACCCCGCGCGGCGGATGCTGCGGCGGCGGACACAAAGCCGCCCCGGCCCCCGCGCCCGAAGCCCCGGCTCCGGCCCCGGCTCCGGCCGTCAAAGCGCCAGACGCCCCGGCCGTGAAGGAACCGGCCCCGGTGGCCGTCAAGCCCGAAGCGCCCCTGGCCGTGAAGCCCGAGGCTCCTGTGGCCGTTGCCGCCGCCCCCGTGGAGGCCCCGGCCGCCGCCCCGGCGGAGAAGGCTCCGGAACAGGCCCCGCTCCTGGCCCCCGAACCCAAGGCCGCGCCCAAGCCGACCCCCAAACCGGCCGCCAAGCCCGTCTCCAAAGCCAAGCCCGCCAAGGGCAAGGGCAAGAAATAACACTCGCCAGCAACCCTTGAGGGGCGGGCCGCACGGCCCGCCCCCACGGAACCCCCCATGACCCACCCCCGCCCAGCATGAGCCAGCCCTCGGACAACGGGGGAGCGGCCGCCGCGTCCCACGGCGTCATCGGCAAGTTCCTGCACCTTGCCTCGGCCCAGACCATCAAGGATCTCCTCCACACCGCCTTCTTCATCTACCTGGCCCGCGTGGACCAGAGCCACTACGGCGAATTCCAGCTGGCCTTCAGCACAGCCATGATCGTGCTCTTCCTGGGGGAGTTCGGACTCAACCAGCCCCTGGTGTCCGCCCTGTCCAAGAAGTACGGGCACAAGGGCGACATCCTCATGCAGTACACGCTCATCAAGGGCGTGATCCTCGTGCTGGGCTGGCTGGGCGTCACGGCCTTCATCATGCAGCAGCGCTACACGGGCGGCCTGACCAACCTCATCCAGGTGATCACCGCCGGAGTGGGCCTGGAGGCCCTGGCCTCCACCTTCTTCGTGGCCTGCCGCGTGCAGGGCCGCCAGGACCTGGAGGCCCGCATCCGCTCCATCGGCGCGGTGTGCGGCTACGGCTGGGCCTTGACCACCCTGGCCCTGGGCTTCCAGCCCCACTGGATCGCCCTCTTCAAGATCATCGAGAACGGGATCAACCTCCTGGGCGGGGCCTGGATCGCCGTGAACCGCACCGACGTGCAGGGCCTGGCCTTCAAGGGCAAGGCCCTGGCCAGGACCTGGAACACCGCCAAGGGCGGGGTGGTCTTCGTGTTCATGGCGCTCTTCTCCATTCTCTACAACAAGGCCAACCTCTTCTTCCTCCAGAAGTTCTCCGGGCCGCACTCCGTGGCCCAGTACGCCGCCACCTGGGAAGTGGTGGACGCCATCCAGATCCCCATCTCCAGCCTGCTCATGAAGAGCGTGCTCTACCCCCTCTTCGTGGGCCTCTGGCGGCACGACAAGGAGGCCTTCGACCAGCTCAAGGACAACTCCGTGAAATGGCTCCTGGGGGCCTCCATCCCGGTGATGTTCTTCCTCTGGGCCGAATCGGACCGCATCATCGGGATCATCTACGGCCCGGACTACCACCAGGCCGCGTTGCTCCAGAAATGGCTCGTTCCCTCCGTGCTCTTCAGCTTCCTCCACAACCTGGCGGCCTACCTGCTCATGAGCCAGCACCGGCAGTGGACCCTCTTCTGGATCTACGGGGCGGGGCTGATCCTGAACATCGCCCTGTGCAGCGTGTTCATCCCGGGCGACCCGCTGCTGGGCGCGGGCATGGCCATCGTGCTCACCAAGGGGGCCGTGGCGTTGTGCTCCACCGTCACCTGCCAGCGCTCCATGGGGCTCATCAAGTGGCGCGCCGTGAAGCCCGTGCTGGGCGCCACCTGCCTCGCCGCAGCGCTCTACTACGCCCTGGGCCTGACCCACGTGCGCGAACTGGCCGAGGCCGGGGCGCTCGCGCCCTTCTTCGTGCTGGGCTGGAAGTGGTGGAAGGAGATGAAGGCGCAGGCGCGCACGGCTTGACGGGCCTCGCGGCAGGCAGCAACGGTCCGGCTCGCCCCCGAGCAAAGCGACGAGAATTGCATTGACAGCCGAACGGTTTCTCCGTTCATTCTCAGGAAAGTCGCCCTCGTCGCGAGACGAGCCGGAACCAAGGGGTTGCCCCGATGTTCCCGGAGACGGACCGGTTGACACGGCGCACGACGCCGCCCCGAGGCATCGGGGACGCGGCTTGGCCGACCCCTGGGCACACCTGCTCGCACCGCAAGGAGGACACATGGCAAAGTCCGACATCCTGCTGGAATCCGGAACGAACGAATTCGAAGTCGTCGAGTTTTTCATCGACGAAGCCAACGAGGACACGGGGAAAATCTCCCGCACCTACTACGGCATGAACGTGGCCAAGGTGCTGGAGATCATCCGCCTGCCGGAACTGACCGACATGCCCGACCGGTCGCACCCGTCGGTGATGGGCGCGTTCGATCTGCGTTCGGAAATCGTGCCGCTCATCGACCTCAGCCAGTGGGTGGGCAAGAAGCTCCAGCGCTCGGAAACGTTGAAAGTCATCGTCACCGAGTTCAACCAGGTCATCACGTCCTTCCTGGTCTCGGGCGTCACCAGGATCTACCGGCTCAGCTGGGACCAGGTGAAGGCCCCCAACCTCCAGCTGTCTTCGCTCACGTCCAACTCCATCACGGGGATCGTGCGACTGGACGGCAAGATCGTCTTCCTGCTGGACCTCGAACAGATCGTGGCCAGGCTCAACGAGCAGGTGCTGCCCACGCCGAACCTCTCCCGCAACGTCAAGGAAACCATCCAGACGAAAACCCTCAACGCGCTGATCGCAGACGATTCGACCATGGCCCGGAACATGATCTTCCGGCTGCTCACGGACAACAACTTCAACGTCGTCCAGTTCGAGAACGGTAAGGACGCCTGGGCGCATCTGGAAACGATCAAGCGCAAGGTAACGGAAGAGAAGGTCCCTCTCGAGGACCTGCTGGACGTCATCATCCTGGACATCGAAATGCCCCTGATGGACGGCCACCACCTGACCAAGAAGATCAAGGAAGACCCCGAACTCAAGAAGATTCCCGTGCTGCTGTGCTCGTCGATCATCACGGAGAGCCTCTTCCACAAAGGCGTTTCCGTGGGCGCGGACGCGCAGATCTCCAAGGCCCAGATCGGGGAGCTCATCGAAAGGGCCGTGGGACTCATCCGCAAGCACAAGTGACGGGCGGCTGATCCGGCGGCTGCACCGCACGACAGAGCCGTACGCCCCTCCCAGACGACTGCCCCGGGCGGCTGCTCAGGGCGGATGACACGAGTGACTGCCCCGGGATGATGGGCCGGAAGATGGCCCCGGCGGCTGATCCGGTCGGCTCTCTCCGGGCCGCTCGTCCGGGCGCCTTCACGCAGAGGTCGGGTCGGCTCGCCCGGACCGCGCTCCCCGGCCACGGGCGCGCCCGCGCGGCGTCGCGTCAGGCCCAGCCGCCGGGCCTCAGTGCCGGATCACCCGCAGCACCTTGCCGCCCCAGCCCACCTTGTAGGACGTGCCCCTCCAGCGCATGTGGAAGGTGGTCCAGGTGCGCAGGTAGCACCAGGCGGCCATGAGCGGCGTGGCGAAGAAGCCCAGGGTCCAGGCGGCCAGGGGCACGCGGCGCGGGGCGAGCCTGCGGTAGAGCAGCCCCAGGCCGAGAAAGCCCGCAGCGTAGAGGGCCGCCGCGCCCAGCCACCAGGCGTCCGCCGTCCCGAAAACGGCCCCCAGCGCCCCGAGAAGGGCCAGGAGCGCCGGGCCGAAGAAGAGCCAGATCACGGGGATCACCCCGATCCACATCCCCGGCGTGCAGAACTTCAGGTAGAGAAGCTGGCGCGTCAGCCAGTCCTGCCAGATGGCGAAGGGGACGCTCTTCAGGGGCGTCTCCAGGCAGGCCTCGCCCACGGGCCAGGTGCGGATGCCTTTCTTCGCCAGATGCGGCCCCAGGGAGAAGTCGTCCACGATGTTGGTGGACCAGACGGCCTGGATGCCGTGCTCCTCGAAGGCCCGGCGCGAGACGGCCATGGCCCCGCCCCAGGGCTGGGTGACGGCGCGCACGGGCTGCAGGCAGTGCAGGAACATGCAGGCCAGGAGCATGCCCAGGGTGGGCGTGGTGTCGTTCTGGGGCACGACGCGGTGGAACCCGCCGGACATGACGCCCTTGCCCTCGGCGATGGGCCGGGCCAGCAGCCGGGCCAGGTCGGGCCGGGCCACGTGGGTGGAGTCGCAGAAGACGTAGATGTCGGCCCAGTGGCGGGCCTGGGCCACGCCCGCCAGAAGGTTGTGGTTCTTCTGGCCGCTGGTCTCGGCGGGGCCGCTGACCAGGCGCACGGCGTCTTCGCGGCCTGCGATGAGGGAGTCGATGACCCCTGCGGCAGGGTCCGAGGCGTCACGGGTGACAAGGAAGTAGCGCAGGTTGGGGTAGTCCTGCTCCAGGAGGCTTTTGAGTCCCGCGCGCACGGCCGGGGTGTCGCCGGTGACGGGCACGATCATGGCCACGCGGGGCGCGGGGTCGAAGGGCTCGGGGCCCTTGTAGGGGGTGCGCAGCCCGGCCAGCACATGGCGACGCCCGGCGTTCCACAGGGCCAGGAGCAGCAGGGCCTCGGCCAGGGCGGAAAGGACGAAGAGGGTCTTCACGAAAGGATCCTCGGGCGCTTCACTGCGCGGGGGGGTAGTTGGGCGGCCATTCCAGGCCTCCGGGGTGGGTGCGGCCGGACTTCACGCGCCTGGCGTCCATGGCGATGGTGGGGCCGTCCTTCATGATGAAGTTGCCGGAGACGCGCCCGTCCGGGGACACCTGGCCGCTGAAGCGGTTGCCGCTGCTGCCGTGGAAGGCCTCCACGGAATTGCCTGCGACAATCCCTATGAGGTGGTAGGTGTTGCGTTCGCCCGCACGGGTGGTGACGTAGGCCACTCCCCAGAGGAACTGGCCCTTCTGCTCCAGGTGGCATTCCACGGTGTTGCCGAAGAAATCGGCGGTCCAGAGCCCCTCCACGTTCTGGGGCTGGGGCGCGGCCAAGGCCGGCAGGGCCAGCAGGAGGGCGATGGCGAGGCAGATCGGTTTCATGAGGGCTCCGGGGGATGTGCGGCGCGCTCCGGCCGGGACGCGTGCCGCGCCGCTTATAGACGCTTCCGTGCGGGTTGAACAGCCCCCCGCCGGACAGGCGGAAATTCCGCGCGGGGTGCGCTTCGGGAGGGCCGTCGGACGCCCTGCGCGGGACGGCTCCGCCAACAGGCCGTCAGGGCTGCAGGAGGCGATCGAGCAGTTCCTCGTGCCGCGCCACCATGGCCCGGAGGGAGAAGTCCTCCACGGCGTGGGCGCGGGCCGCGCGGCCCATGCGCTCCCTGGCCTCCTCGTCGGCCAGGAGGCGTTCCAGGTTGCGGGCCAGGGCCTCCGGGTCCCCTGCCGGGGAGAGACGCCCGGTGCGCCCCTCCTCCACCACCTCGGGGATTCCGCCCACGGCCGTGGCGGCCACGGGCACGCCGCAGGCCATGGCCTCCAGCACCACATTGGGCAGCCCCTCGCGCAGCGAGGAGAGCGCCAGCACGGAAGCCTGACGGTAAAAGGGCACGAGGTCCGGCCCGCCGGGGAAGACGCGGATGTTGCGCCCGCACTCCAGGCGGCGCGCGGCGAACTCGAAGCGGCCCTTGAGTGGGCCGTCGCCCACGAGCCAGAGCTCGGCGTCGGGCATGCGGGCGTGGAGGCGCTCGAAGGCGGCCAGGAGCGTGGGATGGTCCTTGTCGTCCACGAAGCGGGCCACGCAGAGCACCACCTTGCGCACGGGGCCGATGCCGTCGGGATCGGGGCGGAAGCGGTCGGTGTCCACGCCGTTGCGGATCACGGTGACGGCGTTCTCGGGCCTGCCGAGCTTCAGGAGCGCGTCCTTGAGGGCCTGGGTGTTGGTGACGTGGTGGCTGGCCAGTGGCGCCAGGAAGCGCTCGTGCTGGCGCTTGATGTTGCCGCCGCCGCGCACGGTGCCGACCACCAGGGGGAGCCCAGCCAGACGCCCCCAGAGGCGTCCCCAGATGTTGGGCACGGCGGTGAGGGGCATGAGAACGGAGGGGCGCTCCCGGAGGATGGCGGCGCGAAGGGCCAGCACGGACCGGAAACTTACCGATCGTTGATCGGTAAGCCAACGTACGGGGACGCCCGCCGCCGCAGCCTCGGGCGCGAAGTCCGCTCCCTTGCAGAGGGACCACAGCTCCGGGGCGAAGCGCGCGCGGTCGATGCCGCGCGCCAGTTCCAGGGCGTGGCGCTGGGTGCCGCCGTAGCACAGGTCCTGCAGGAGCAGGACGAGCCGACTGGGTCCGCTCAAGGGCAGCCTAGTAGCCCATGAGCCCGCAGCAGCGCGTGCAGGCGGGCATGAGCCCCTGGGTGGTGAGGCTCGCGCGGAACTTGCGGTAGGCCTCGTTGTTCCAGATCTCCGTGATGGTGTTCTGCTTCACGTTGCCCACCACGTAGTCGTGGTAGTCGCGGCACGGCGACATGTCTCCGCCGGAGTCGATCTCAACGGCCTGGTAGATGGAGATGCACTGGTCGTAGCCGTAGTGCTGGGAGTGGTCGGTGTAGTATTCGCGCAGGTTGTCCACGCCGGTGATGTTGGGGATGATGTTCACCGCGGGCGAATCCCACCCCTTGGAGCGGCGCATCACTTCCTTGAGCTGCTGGTCCAGCAGGGCGTACTCCTTGATGGTCCAGTCGCCCACCCAGCCCCAGTGCAGCTTGGGTTTCTGCCCGAAGCGACGCTCGAAGTCGGCGTCGTGGGCCTTGGCCGAGGCTTCGTCGATCCACCAGGAGAGGTAGAACACGAAGAGGTCCACCTTGTCCTTGAAGGTCTCGTAGATGTCCACCAGACGCCCCACGTTGGCCTGGGAGATGGTGGTGAGCGAAGCCGTGAGCGGCAGCTTCTTGCCCGCGGCCTTCTTGGCCTGGTTCACGGCGTCCAGGGCGTCCAGGATGGACTGGAAGTTGTCGGCCCCCGAGGCAGAGGGGCGCGCGGCGTTGTGGGTGTCGGCGTCGGGGCCGTCGATGGACATCTGCAGCAGGAACATGGGGGCCTTCACCAGCCGCTCGGCCGCCTTGGCGATGCCCGTGGAGTTGGTGGCGATGGACGTGGGCATGCGCAGCACCGTGGCGTGTTCGATGATCTCCAGCCAGCCCTTGTACATGGTGGGCTCGCCGCCCCACAGGTACACCGACGGGAAATGACCGTGCGTGGCCAGGTCCGCCAGGAGCAGGTGGTAGCGCTCCGGCGAGACCTCGGACTTCTTCAGGGCCTTCAGGTCCGCGCAGTGCAGGAAGCCCTGGTCGCCCCACTGGCCGCACGTGTGGCAGCGCAGGTTGCAGATGTCGGTGATGCGCACCGACACCTGGCGGATGGACCGGGCCACGCCCTCGTGGGCGCGCGGGTTCAGGGGCTTGAAGAGGATCTTCTCCTTCTCCAAAGCCGCCAGCCGGGAGGCGATCCACGGATGGCGCGAGACGCGGGCGAAGTTCTTGAGGATGGTTCCCAGGGCGATGCTGGAGCGCTTGGACATGGTACCTCGCGGGCCGAAAATTCGGCGAAGGCGGAGTGTAGGCAACCGCACGGGTTTGTCAACCCGCGCGGCTCCCCCTGAAACGCGGGGTCTCTACGCCGCTCCAGGTCCCCCGTCAACCTTGACAGAGCAGCCTCCCTGCCCCACAACCCGCCCATGAAAGCCCTGCTCTACCGACGCTCCATCCCGCGCTACCTGCTTTCGGCCTTTTTCAGCGCCGTCCAGCGCCGCCGCTTCCACCATCTGGTCACCCCCCTGGCCCTGGAGGAGGTGGCGTTCAAGCCCGCACGCCCCGGCTGGTCCACCCTGCGCACCCGGCTGTGCGGCATCTGCGGCTCCGACGTGAACCTGCTCAAGGGCGCGGAGTCCATGCTCCTGGAGCCCTACGCCTCCCTGCCCATGGTCCTCGGGCACGAAATCCTCGCCGACGTGGAGGCCGCGCCCTCGGGCAACGGCCCCGCGCCCGGCGTTCGCGTGGTGGTGGAACCCGTCCTGGACTGCTCGGTCCGCGAGCTGCCTCCCTGCCCCGCCTGCGCCCGGGGCGACTACAACCTCTGCGAACGCTTCCTCGACGGCGCGCTACCCCCGGGCTCCGTGCTGGGCTTCAACGCCGCCGCATCCGGCGGCATGGCCCCGCTCACCGCCGCGCACCCCGGCAAGCTCCTCCCCGTGCCCGAAAACGTCTCCGACGAGGACGCCATCCTTACCGACTCCATGGCCTCCGCCATGCAGCCCGTGCTGGAAAACTTCCCCGAGCCCGGGCAGTCCGTGCTCGTGATCGGCGCGGGCATCCTGGGCCAGCACACCGTGCGCTGCCTTCGCGCCCTGGGCTTCGCCGGGCGCATCGTCCTGGCCGCGCGCCACCCCTTCCAGGCCGACCTGGGCCGCAAAGGCGGCGCGGACGAGATCCTGCGCAAGGCCACCCGCCAGGAGCTGGCCCGCGCCTTCCAGGGTCGCTTCCTCCCCACAGCCATGGGCGGAGGCAACATCGAGGGCGGCGCGGACGTGGTCTTCGACTGCGTGGCCTCCCCGCGCACCCTCGAGGACGCCCTGGTGACGCTGCGCGCGCGCGGCCGCTACGTGATGATCGGCACCGCCGGGACCATCAGGAAGGCCGATCTCTCCAGCCTCTGGTTCCGCCAGCTCACCGTCACCGGCACGGCCATGTACGCCACGGCCTCCTGGAACGGCGAACGCGTGCGCACCTACCAGCTCTGCCTGGACCTGCTCGCCTCCGGCAGCTACCCCACCGCCGGACTCTTCTCCGGCGCATACCCCCTCGCGGACTGGAAAAAGGCCTTCCAGGCCGCCTTCGACAAGTCCGGCTCCGGCTCCATGAAACTGGCCTTCGCGCCCAGGGCATGAAGGCTCCCTACGCCGCCCCCGGCGCCTGGAGCACAGGCTCCTCCTGGGCCTACGCGCTCGCCTGCGCCGCCCTGGTCTGTCTCTTCGACGGCCCCTGGCTCTTTTCCGACCGCCTGGGCGTTCTCGACTGGCCCAAGGACCTCTTCTACTTCCACTACCTCCTGGGCAGCCTCACCCAGTTCGGCGAACTCCCGGCCACCTTCTTCACCGTGCCGGACAACATCGGCCACTTCTCCACGCTCCAGGACCTCTCCTACTGGTCCAATCCCGAAGTCATCAGCCTCTCGCCCTTCCTCCCCCTGGCCTGGCTCCTGCCTCCCGTGGGATTCATCAAGACCTACTTCGCCCTGCACTTCGTCCTGGGCATCGCGGGCACGGGGCTCCTGGCCCGGCGCATGGGGCTCACCCCCGGCCAGGGCGCGCTGCTCTTCGTCCTCGCGGCGCTCAACCCCTGGCTCACCCACCACCTGGCTATCGGCTACTCCCCCGCCATCAACGTCCTGCTCTTCCCGGGCGCGGCCGCCCTGCTCCTGGACGGCGCGGCCGAGCGCCGCGCCTCCCCCGCCCTGGCCGCCCTGCTCAACGCCATGGCCTTCTACCAGGGCGCGCTCCACCTCTTCGTCTGGTTCAACACGGCGGCCCTGCTGGTCGCGCTCCTGGCCAGCGGCGCGCAACGCTCCCCGCGACCGCTTGCGCGCGTGCTCTGGTTCCAGGCGCTCACTTTCGTGCTCATCTTCCCCAAGTACTACGCCGTGCGGGCCATCTACGACGGGTTCATCCGCTTCCCCGGCACGGGCTACGCGTCCTGGGCAGACCTCTGGGGACTGCTCACCGACGGGCAGAGCCCCCTCTTCGACTTCCCCGACACCCTCAGCCGCTACGGCGTGGCCTTCCACGACGGCTCCCTCTGCGTGGGCGTCTGGTTCCTGGCCCTCGCCGGCCTCGCCGCCCTTGCCGCGCCCTGGGCCAGGGTCCGCGCCGGGGAGTTTCCGGCCTGGATTCCCGCCGCGGCCTGCGCCGCCTTCGTCTGGGCCGGCTGGGGCGACCACTGGTACCGGCTCACCAATCTTCTCACCCCCCTGCGCTGCGAAATCTACCCCTTCCGCTGGCTCTTCGTGGCCTACCTCCTGGCGGCCGCCTTCACCCTGACGGTCCTGGCGCGCCTGGCGGCCAGGCTGCGCGTCCCCCACGCCACCCTCCTGCTCTGGCTGCTCTTCGCGCCCACGCTGGCCTGGTTCCACGAACGCAACGACTACTTCAACGGCGTGAACACCTGGGAGGAAGACACCCTCGCAGGATTCAACCTCAAGGAATACCTCTTCCACAACGTCACCGCGTTCAGCGGCCAGACCCGGCTGATCTGCACCGCGCGCCCCGCCTCCGGCGCAGTCATCGTGCCCCCGGGCAGCGCGGGCGACATCCTGAGCCTGCCCTGGCTGGATCCCCGCCGCCTGGGCGAATACCGCCTGGAAGGCCTCGCGCCGTCGCCCGTCCAACCCGAACGGGGCTCCTCGCTGAGCGTCACGGTGGAGGCCAGGCCGGTCGCCCTGCGCGCCGGAACCCACCACCGGCACATCCTCCTGCCCGCCTGCGCGGCGGCGTTCCTCGCCCTGGCCTGGGCCGGACGCGCCGTGGCCAGACGAACCCGGCAATCGCTTCGCGGAGACGCCCGGCGCGGTTGAGGTTGAGGGGGGAAGGGCCGGAGGAAGAGCCTCCGGCGGCCAGGGCTCCGCCCTGGACCGGCTGGGGGGATGATCCCCCCAGACCCCGCAATTGCTTCGCGGGCTTCACCGGGTATGCCGTCGTGTTCCGGTTCCGGCTCACAACTCCCTGGCGCGAAGCGCCACGGCCCCCCGCGCGGGGATTCGCGGCTTTGCGCGAATTCCCGCGCGACAGGCGGCGCAGCCGCAAGGGTCTTGCCAGCCGCTCCCCGCGCACAACACCGGGACCGGCAACACAGCCCTACCCGGTGAAGCCCGCAAAGCAATTGCCGGGTCCAGGGGGGAGAGGTCTGGAGAGGGCGGCGCCCTCTCCAGCGGGTGCAGGGCGGAGCCCTGCCCGCCGGAGGCGTCTGTTGCGTCTGCGGCCCCGCCGCCGCACGGGCGACGCGACGCGACGAGAAAGGCCCCCGGCGTGGTGCGCCGGGGGCCTTTCGTGGAAGAACTGGGTCCGCCTGATCTATTCGGGGGGGAAGATGGTGGCGGTCTGGTCGGAGTAGTAGTTGGCTTCGGGGTCGGAGAGTCCGCGTCCGTTGGGGTCGAAGATGGCGTGCTTGGCCTTGCCCCATTTCTGCATGCGGAATTTCCAGGCCGTGCCCAGGCAGCCGAGGCCGTAGATGCAGGAACGCTTGAAGTTGATGGAGCTGGCCTCGTCGAAATACTTGGTGGGGCAGCTCACTTCGCCCACTTTGAACCCGAAGTAGATGGCCTGGGCGAGCATCTGGTTGTCGAAGACGAAGTCGTCGGAGTTCTCCCAGAGGGGGAGCTTTTCCAGCACTTCGCGGGTGAAGGCGCGGTAGCCGGTGTGGTATTCCGAGAGTTTCGCGCCCATGAGCAGGTTCTGGGCGAGGGTGAGAAAGCGGTTGGAGACGTATTTGTAGCCGGGCATGCCTCCGGCCAGGGCCGTGCCGCCCAGGATGCGCGAGGCGATGACCACGTCGTAAAGGCCCGAAGTGGCCAGGTTGGCCATGGCGGGGATGATGAGCGGGGTGTACTGGTAGTCCGGGTGGACCATGATCACCACGTCGGCCCCCAGCTTGAGGGCTTCGGCGTAGCAGGTCTTCTGGTTGCGGCCGTAGCCCCAGTTGCGCTCGTGCAGGAAGCAGCGGACGCCCAGCTTGCGCGCGTGCTCGATGGTGTTGTCGCGGCTGGCGTCGTCCACGAGGATGACATCGTCCACGATGTCGCGGGGCACCTCGGCCAGGGTGCGCTCCAGGGTGGTGGCGGCGTTGTAGGCCGGCATGACCACCACCACTTTCTTGCCGTTCATCATCGGGGGGTTCCTCCGAAAGAAATCAATGGCGGATGATACGAAACGGCGGATTAATCCTCAAACCCCCGGACCTGTCAAGCCCGAATCGCGGCGCGCTTGTTTTTCCGGTCCAATGCGGGTAGAGACGCCGCGTCACACCATGCGCACCAAAGACACAACCTCCCTCGCCGCCGGGCGGGACTGGGCCTTCTGGGCCATCCTGATCCTGGGGGCGTTCCTCATCTTCAAGGGCCTCGGCGACAGGCCCCTCTGGCAGGACGAGGCCGAGACGGCCGCGCTGGCCCGCAACGTGCTCGCCACGGGGCTGCCCGTGGTCACGGACGGCGTCAACGTGATCTCCCAGGAAGAGCGCCGCGAGTTCGGCCCGGACATGATCTGGCGCTGGTCGCCCTGGCTGCAGATCTACATGTCGGCGGCGGGGCAGCTCATCGCCCCGCGCGACGCCTTCTGGGCAAGGTTCTTCTTCGCCCTGACGGGGCTGGCCTGCATCGCGGCCACCTACCTGCTGGTGGCCCGCCGCTTCGGCGATCTCGCCTGGGCCAGACTCTCGGCGCTGCTGCTCGCGCTCAACGTGCCTTTCCTGCTGTTCGCGCGCCAGGGGCGCTACTATTCGGCAGGGGGACTGGTCTTTCTGGCCATCCTCTGGGGCTTCCTGGGCGACTGGAAACGGCGCTGGCCCCCATTGCTGACCATCGCCGCGGGGCTGGGCGTCTTGTTCCACGCCAACTACCTGCTGCTGCTCTCCCTGGCCCCGCCGCTTCTGGGCGCGGCGCTGCTGCTCTACCGGGAGAGGACCAGCCTGGCGCGCACGGGGCTGGTGGTCGCCCTGTCGTGCACGCTCATCGTGCCGGGCATCTTGCTCTACCGCATGGGCCGCCAGTCCACGCTTTTCAACATCATGCTCGTGCCCGAGAACCTGATGCTCTACTTCTCGGACTGGGTGATGTTCATGCTGCCCCTGCCCGTGCTGGCCTGGCTGGGCTGGCGCTGGCGCGGCTTCTTCCTGGGACGGGGCGGCCCCGATGAACCCGGAGAGCGCTTCTGTCTTTTCATGACCCTGGTGATGATGGGCAGCTTCGTGATCCTGGCCCTGTTCCCCCAGCGTTTCCATCGCTACATCGTGCATTTCTACCCGGCCTGCTCCATCCTGCTGGCCTGGGCCGGGCTCAGGCTCTGGCGCTTCTCCAGGCCTTCGGGGGCGCTGTTCCTGATCCTGGTGGGGCTCACCAACTGGCTGAACCTGCTGCCCATGGAGCGCCTGAAGATCGTGAACCGCCCCTGGGAGAACGACCTGACCATGCTCACCAGCGTCAACGTGCCCCTCAAGCTGCACCTGACGGAGCTCTTCAACGGCTACCCCGCCGACGCGAACCAGTCCCTCATCGACTTCTTCCTGGCCAACGCCAGGCCCGGCCAGACCATCCTGGCCGAATACTCGGACATGGTGCTCCAGTTCCACACGCCCTTCCGGGTGATCGGCGGCCTGCAGGGCCCCATCAACCCGGCCGAGAAGCCCGACTGGGTGAGCGTGCGCCGCGCCGTGCGCGTGAACCGCGACGGCCAGGTCTTCGCGCCCAGGGAATTCGTCACGCGGGGGCTCGATCTGGCGCGCGACTACGAGCGCATCGAGCTGAACCGCCCCGACGAAACCTTCGGCAACCGCGCCGACCCCTATTTCCATTACTTCGTTCCCGCAGGACCGCCCCAGGCCCCGCTGGTGGTCTACAAGCGCAAGGAGACGGCCCGTGCGGATTGATCCCGAGCGCCTGGTGAAACTGGGGCTGTTCGCCTGCCTGGCCCTGACCTTCTACAGGGGGTTCATGAAGCTCCCCGAGGTCTATCCCGCGCTGGACCCGGAGCGCTTCTACCGGGGACAGGTGAACGACGGCGAGAACGTGGCCATCATGAAAGAGCGCCACTTCGACATCAACTACCACACCGGCAAGGCCATCGAGCTGCGTCTCGAAGAGATGCGCGAGCGCGGCGAGGCCCCCCCTTCCGACGAACTGGTCACGCGCGAGCGCGCCGAACTGGCCCTGCTCAAGGCCCAGACCAAGGACGTGCGCAACGCCGATTACGTGCTCCTGGCCGAGGAGAAGCTCGCCCGCGCCAGGCTGCGCGAAGCGGCGCGCTGGCGTCTCACGTGGTCGGGAGCGCCCGCGCCGGGGGATGCGCCCGAGGCCAAGCCCCGCCCGGCGTCCGTCGGCCTGTACGGCGGCGCTGCCGGCGTGGCGCCCGCGCTGCCGCCCGGCCCCGGAGCACCGCCCGCCAACGCGCTGCACGGGGGCGGCGCCCGGGGAGGGATCGCGCCGTGAAGAAGCCCCTCATCGCCCTGGGCTGCCTGCTGGCCGTCTGCATTGCCGGTTTCGCCCTGTTCAACGCCTGGTTCTACCCGCCCCACGGCCTGGAGCGCCTCGATCGCAAACAGTCCGCCGAAGCCTGGGACATCGCGGCGCGCGGTTTCTGCGCCTCTTCGGGCCTCACCTTCGAGCGGGCCGACTTCATCAAGCAGCGCGCCCCTTCCGCAGGCGGCGAGGCCTATGTGTGGGGCGTGGCCCGCTGCCGCACGGCCGACGGCCGCCAGCGCCTGGCCTGGATTTATCTGGAATGGTCCACCAAGCGCGATCTCTGGATGCGCGGCTACACCACCGTGCTGGCCGACTCCGACGATGAAATCTACTACACGCCCACGTTCCCCGGGCAGTACGGACGCGCGGCCACGGCGCTCGGGAAGATCATGCGGGAGAACGCCCGGCACGTGCGCGAATACCTCATGGGTTCCGCCACGTAGCACGAAGGGTTGCGGCGTCTTCCCATCTGGTGTAGAGGCCCGTTCCAAAATGGCGCTCGTACGCCGTCCACACGCCTGCGGGCTCACCACACTCCAAGGATACCCAGCCGATGAAATTGCACGACCGCTGCCAGAAAGTCACCGGAATGATCCGCGTCATCCGCGATGCGGGGATCTACCCCTACTTCCGCCCCATCAGCCGCTCCTGGGGGACGGAAGTGGAGTGCGCCGGCAAACGCCTCGTGATGATCGGCTCCAACGACTACCTCGGCCTCGCCCACGACGCCCGCGTCAAGGAGGCCTCCGCCCAGGCCATCTACAGCATGGGCACCGGCCCCGGCGGATCGCGCTTCCTCTCCGGCAACATGGTGCTCCACCAGACCCTGGAGGAACGCCTGGCGGCCTTCGTGGGCAAGAAACGCGCCGTGCTGCACGTGACGGGCTTCTCCACCAACCTGGGCGCTCTGGGCTGCCTGCTCACCCCCAGCGACTACGTGCTCTGCGACCGCGAGAACCACGCCTCCATCTTCGCGGGCCTGGGCGGCACCAAGCGCATGGGCACCTTCGCCCACAACGACGCCCCCTCCGCAGCCCGCAAGATCGCCTCCGAAATGGGCAAGCCCGATTTCGACGGCCAGGTGCTCCTGATCACCGAGGGCATCTTCTCCATGTCCGGCGACGTGGCCGTCATGGGCGAGCTGGCCGAACTCAAGAAGCAGTATCCTGAAATGCTTCTCTACCTCGACGACGCCCACGGCCTGGGCGTGCTGGGCGCCAACGGCCGCGGCACGGCCGAACACTTCGGCGTCACCGAGCAGACCGACTTCATCATGGGCACGTTCTCCAAGGCCTTCGCCTCCATCGGCGGGTTCGTGGCCTCGGACCACACGGACGTGCTCGACTACATCCAGCACCAGTCGCGCACGCAGATCTTCTCCGCCGCCCTGCCAGCGGCCTGCACCACCGCCGCGCTCACCTGCATCGACATCCTGGAGGCCGAGCCCGAACGCGTGGAGCGCCTGCGCGCCAACACCCGCCGGATGCGCCAGGGCTACAAGGACATCGGCCTGCGCTTCTCGGAGTCCATCGCGCCCATCATCCCCATCACCATCGGGTCGGACGAGAAGGCCTTCATGTTCGCTCAGGAACTGTTCGAGCGGGGCATTTTCGCCCTGCCGGCCATCTACCCCGCCGTGCCGCGCGGCCAGGCGCTCATCCGCACGGCCTGCATGTCCACCCACGAAGACCGCCAGATGGATTTCGTGCTGGAGGTCATGGACGAAATGGCCCGCAAATACCGCATCCGCATCCAGGATCTGGACGAGGACCAGCCCGGAGGCGAGGGCGCCCAGGCATCCTCCACCATCCCGGGCGCGCGTTCCAGCCAGTCGCTCTTGTAACCCGACGGCAAGGGCGGTAGTCTAGCAGGGAAGGGACACGGCCCAGCACGGAGACGCATGACCAACAAGACCACACTCCACAGCCTCAGGGCGGCGGGCTTTCTCCCTCCCGACAGGGGGACCCGCCTCCTGCGCTTCATGGACCTCATCCGCATCAGCCTGCGGGAGGTGTTGCGCAAGAGGCGACGCTACATCGGCGTCATGACGTCCATCGCCCTGGGCACGGCCGGCTTCATAACCATCGTGACCATGGGCCGCGACCTCAAGGCCAACTTCAACAACGACCTCGACCTCCTGGGCGGCGCGACCATCATCGCCGCCCACTTCGATCCCCAGATGTACGACCGACAGGAGTGGTTCCGCAACCACACCATCGAGGCCGTGGAAGCCATCCCGGGGGTGAAGGACGTCACGGGCATCCGCACGCGCGCCGGGGTCACCACCACCTACCAGGAGAAAGTCTACGGCTTCAACCTGCATGGGGTGGACGTGAACTACTGGTCGCTGTTCTCCTTCACGCCGCGTCTGGGCAGGCTCTTCACGCCCGAGGACCTTGCCGCGGGCGCCAAGGTCTGCGTGCTCGGCCAGGACCTGGCCAAGACCATCTTCGGAACCCCCGAGGCCTCCATCGGCCAGTTCCTGAACATGGACAACAACCTCTACCAGGTGGTGGGCATCATCGGCGGCGTGCGCGCGGCCGACAAGACCCTCATGGCCTTCGTGCCCATCACCACCGCCAGGGCCCGCATCCAGGACATCTCGCAGATCTCCAGCCTCTACGTGCGCTGCAACACCTGGGACGACGTGGCCCCGGTGGCCGAAGCCCTGGGCAGCACCATCAAGGCCAACCAGACCGACAGGGGCCTTCGCGTCCAGGTGGGCTGGGAGCCCCTCAAACAGGTGCAGCGCATGTTCTGGTGGGTGAGTCTCTTCATCTACGCCTCCATCGGGGCCACCCTGGTGCTGGGCGGCTTCGGCATCTGGAACATCATGATGGCCGCCGTGACGGCCCGCACTCGCGAGATCGGCCTGAAAAAGGCCATGGGCGCGGAAGACTCCGACATCCTCTGGCAGTTCCTCTTCGAGGCGCTCTCGGTCACGTTCGGGTCGGCCATGCTGGGCGTGCTCCTGGGCCGCTTCGGCATCGAATACATGAGCCGCATGCTCGGCTCGCGCCCGCCCGAGGGCCTCTTCGCGCTGTGTCTCGCGGCCGGTCTGGCCTTCGCCGCAGTGCTGGGAGTGGGCTCGGGACTCTATCCCTCCATCCGCGCCAGCCGGATGCAGGTCGTGGACGCCATGCGCTATGAATAGCCGCCACAACGAAATCGTCATCGACATCCAGCACCTCACCAAGGTGTACAACACCGGATTGGAAGCCATCCCGGTGCTCAAGGACATCAACCTCGAGGTGCGCCGGGGCGAGATGGTGGCCATCATGGGGCCCTCGGGCTCGGGCAAGTCCACCCTGCTCTTCATCCTGGGCATCTTCCAGCCGCCCACCGACGGCGTGTACAAGGTTGCCGGCGTGAACGTGCTCACGCTGGACCGCGCCGCCCAGGCCATCTTCCGCCGCGAAAAGATGGGCTTCGTGTTCCAAAGCTGCGACCTGCTCGAGAACTCCACCGTCTACGAGAATTTGGAGTTGCCCCTGATCTACACCGGGGTTAAACGCAGCGAACGGGAAGACATGATCATGGAAGCCCTGAAGCTGGTGAACCTGGAGCACCGCGTGCGCCAGCCCTCCAACCGCCTTTCCGGCGGCGAACGCCAGCGCGTCTCCATCGCCAGAGCCCTGGTGAACGAGCCGGAGTTCATCCTCGCCGACGAACCCACGGGACAGCTCGACAAGGACAACTCCGAGCGCGTCATGGACTACTTCGTGAAAATCACCGAGGAAGCGCGGGTGGCCATGGTCATCGTCACCCACGATGCGGGAACGGCCGAACGCTGCTCCCGCAGAAGCCTGTTGTCCGACGGAATGCTCAAGCCCTATTAAGCAAAGGGGACCCACAATGCGTCTTGCCAGACGGCCGAATCTTCGACTCATCGCCCTGTGCCTCGCGGCGCTCGTCATGCTTTTCGCCGCGCACGCGCTGGCCGCCAAGGACAAAGGCAAAACGGCCGAGAAGCCCGACAAGGTCCGCTCCTACGAGACGCTCCCCACCGCGCCCCCCGCGCCGGACAAGTCCGTGCAGCCCATGGACGCGGGCCAGGCCCAGCAGCCAGGCGACGCCAAGCACGCTCCGCAGGCCCAGGCTCAAGCCCAGCCCGCCGCGCCCGCCCAGCCCGCTCCGCAGGCGCAGGCGCAGGCCAAGAGCGGCCTCCCCGGCAGCGAGCCCCTGCCGCCCGCCACCATGCCTGCCAACGGCGAACGGCCCATGTCCACTTCCATCAAGCAGCCCGCCGACTTCCACGAATGCGTGCGCGTGGCCCTGGTGCAGTCCCCCCTGCTGGTGCGCTCGGCCCTTGAGATCGAAACCAAGCGCCTGGACGTGCAGGACGCCTGGTCCTCCTTCGTGCCCACGGTGTCCATCAACACCACCTACTGGTTCCGCATGCCCACCAAGACCGACGGAACCCAGGACAAGCCCTACACCATCAGCTTCTCCACCGGCCAGTGGAACCCCGTGCTCTCCACCTTCGAGGTCCAGGCGCGCAACGAGATGGCCAACATCGCCGTGCTGGGCCATCTGAAGGTGATCTCCGCCGGCCTCGTGCGCCTGGCCACGGACTTCATCCAGCTCGAAGCCGTGGAGTCGCAGCGCGCGGTTTCCAAAGACCGCCTTGAGCTGGCCCAGAAGAATCTCACCTTCTACAAGACCAGGCTCGGCATCGGGCAGGCCACCCAGCTGGAGATCAAGCTCGCAGAGACGCGCATCGACATCGCCAAGGCCGAACTCGAACAGATCGAGTCCATCCGCAACTCGGTCACGGACGACATCAAGTTCATCCTGGGCGTCCCCTTCACCAACAAGCTCGAACTCGACGTGGCCGCCGCCCGCAAACAGATCATGGGCACCTTCACCATCGCCGACGTCACGGACGAGAAGATCCGCGCCAACTCTTTCGACCTGCGCATGGCCGAATACGAACGCCGCCTCCAGAAGAAGAACATCGGCCTCTCCTACGTGAAGCTCCTTCCCTCCTTCGGCTTCACCTTCCAGACCGTGGACTCGCTCAACAGCTCGAACACCTACAAGAACGACGGTTTCCCCTTCTACCCCGGCATCAACATCTCCATGCCCCTGGACTACTGGACCAAGGGACGCGAGGTGGCGCGCCAGTACAAGAAGCTGGAACAGGCCAACGCACAGAACAAGGCCAAGGAATTCGAGCTGATCGTCAGCGTTCAGAAGGCGCTTTCAGACTACCAGACCGCCTCGTCCGAACTGCGCATGACCACGGCCACGGTGGAATTCCACCGCCTCAAGGACGAACAGAGCGACTACCAGTTCAAAAGCGGCCAGACCGACTACGACAAGCTCGTGGAGTCCCGCTCGCTGCTCTACGACACCAAACAGAAGATGCTCCTGGCCCAGTCCAGGCGAGACATCGCGCTGCTGACCCTCATGGGCCTCTCCGGCGATCTTCGCCAGAAATACGTCGACATCGAATCCTGGGAGAAATAACCCGATGCTCCTGCGCCACTTCCTCCTGGCCCTGGCTTTCCTGGCCGCGACGGCCCTGCCTGTCTGCGCCCAACAACCCGCCGCCCCCGCCGCGACGCCTGCGGCCCCCAAGGCGGCCGAGCCCTCGCCCATGGCCAGCGAGATCATCTTTTCGGGCAAACTGTACAGCCCCTTGAAGCTCTCCGTGCAGTTGCCCTTTACCTCCCAGATCGCCTCCATGCCCACGCAGATCGGCCAGAAGGTGAAAAAGAACGACGTGCTCGCCACCTTCGAGATCCCCATGGAAACGCGCATGGCCGAAAGACGCAGCCTCTCCCTCGCCCAGGTCAAGGAGGTGGAGCACCTGCTCGCCACCGCCAACCGCGACCTGGAAAAGTTCCGCGTCAAGCGCAAGGAACTGGAGATGATGGAGAAGCAGAACCTCGCCACCTCCCAGGCCCTGGCTCAGAACGCCCTTGAGATCGAGGCAGTGGAGAAGCAGCGCGTGGCCCTCAACGAGCGACTCAACCTCGAAAAGGACATGGCCCAGCAGCGCCTCGAACTGGCCCGCGACCGCTTCGGCCCCAAGGCCAACTTCGGAAGCCTCCCCAACGAGGGCATCATCAAGGCCCCCGCCGACGGTTACGTGCTCTGGATCAATCCCGACCTGCGCCAGGGCGTGAAGCTTGCCCGCGAAACTGAACTTTTCCAGGTTGGCCTGCTGGACCCGATCCTCATCCGCGCCCAGGTCCATGAGATCGAAGCTCTGCGCCTGAAGCTGGGGGACAAGGCCAAGGTCACCTTCGACTCCCTGCCCGGCAAGACCCTGGAGGCCAGCATCAGCCGCATCCCCTGGGCGCCCCTGCCCACCGCGCTGCACCAGCCCTCCTACTACGAAATCGAACTGACCCTGCCCAACCCGGACTTTTCCCTGAAGGAAGGCCTCAAGGCGCAGGTTTCCATCACCCCCAAGAAGTGACCATGTCCGCCACCATCGTCCCCGTTTCTTCCCCCCAGGAGATGGAGGACTTCCTCCAACTGCCCTTCGCCATCTACGAGGGGGACCCGCACTGGGTCCCCCCCGTTCTTTCGCACCAGCGCGATTTCCTCGATCCCAAAAAAGGCCCCTTTTTCGAGGTGGGTCAGGCCCAGTACTTCCTGGCCAAGGACGGCTCGCGCACCCTGGGCAGGCTCTCCGCACACCTGAATTTCGCCTACGAGAAGCACCACGACTCCAACACCGGATTCTTCGGCTTCTTCGAGTGCATCGACGACAAGCCGACCGCCCACGCCCTCTTCGACACCGCCGCCCAGTGGGTGCGCGAACGCGGCAAGACGCGACTGCACGGTCCCCTCTCCTTCGGCATCTACGACGAGGTGGGGCTGCTTGTTGAGGGCTACCACCAGCGGCCCGTGATGTTCCACAGCTACAACCATCCCTACTACGAACAGCTCGTGGAAAGCTGGGGCTTCACCAAGACCTTCGACTGGTACGGCTACATCATCGACCACCTCGTCCAGCCCGTGGAACAGCTCATCGAGCGCCGCGACGCCCTGCTCAAGGCCGCCGGACTCACCATCACCCAGGGCAAACCCAGCGAATTCATCGCCCGCGCCCCCGAGGTGCTGGAGATGTTCAACACCCTCTGGAGCAAGAACTGGGGTCACGTGCCGCTCACCGAGCGTCAGTTCAACGACGCCTTCATGCAGCTCAAGCCCATCCTGCGCCCCGAACTGGTGAGCTTCATCGAGGAAAACGGCGAGATGCTCGCCTTCTGCATCGTGGCCCCGGACATCAACCACACCCTGCACAAGACCCGGGGGAAGCTGAACCTCTGGGGCATGCTCCGCCTGCTCTGGGACTGCCGCGTCGCCCCTCTGGTCTCCTCGCGGGCCATCATCATGGGCGTGAAAAAGTCCCACCAGTGGCGCAAGCTCCACCACGCCCTGATCCTCAACGTGATGATCACCCTCTCGCGCTGGATCAAGTACAACAACCACTGCGACTGCTCCCTCATCCCCGAGTCGCTGGTGAAGTGGAACAAGACCCTGCAGATGTTCGGCGGCCGGCGCTGGCGGACCTTCCGCCTCTATGACCGCGCCGTCTGAGCAGAGCCCCAGGCGCCCGGCCGAACCCTGGGACTGGCCCTTGGCGGCGCTTCTGTCCCTGGCCGTGTTCTGGGCCGCCCATGGACACGGCTTCGCCAACCCCCACGCCGTCAACGACGACCTGCGCCAGCAGGTCTACTGGATGCAGCGTTTCCACGACCCCGAGCTCTACCCGCCGGACCTTCTGGGGGACTACGCGCGGGCCTACGTGACATTCGGCGTCGAGGCGGTCTACCGCCTCGCGTCGTGCTTCACCGACCCGCTCATGGCCTCAAAGCGCCTCACGGGGGGGCTCTTCGTGCTGGAGGCCCTGTGCCTCTTCGCCCTGGGCCTGCGCCTGGCCGGACGGGGAACGGCCTGGGCCGCCGTGACCATGGCATGGCTCATGCCCTTCTTCCTGGACAACATCTCCGGAGCCCTGGCCCGGGGCTACGCCAGCCCGCTGCTGGCGCTCTTCGCCCTGGCGACCTTGCACGGCCGGGGCCAGTTCGCGGCGCTCACGCTCCTGGGCCTGTTCATCCCCTACATCTGTCTGCCCTGCGCCGTCGGGCTCTTCGCCCGGCGCGCGGCCGGGAGCCTGCGCACCAAACGCCTGGACGAGAGCTTCGTCTCCTGGAGCGGCTGGCTGGGATGGGCCGCCCCGACGGCGCTCACCCTGGCCAACGCCCTCAAGCCCCAGGGCGGGGGGTTCGGCCCCCTTGTCTGGCTCTCCGAGACGGCCGGACGCCCCGAGTTCGGCCCTCAGGGACGCCTGGAACTGGCCCCGCTGCCCAATCCCTTCCTTGATTTCGTCTACTTCCCTTTCGAGGGCGTGGGGCTTTTCAAGGAACTGGGTCTGGCCGCAGGCATCGCCACCCTGGTCCTGCTGACGCCGGCTCTCTGGTACGGCGCCAAGGCCGTGGACTGGCGCTCGCTCGGACGCGCCCTCAAACCCCTGGCCTGGACCGGCGCGGCTTTCCTGGTTTTCTACGCCGCGGCGCGCCTTCTGGCCTTCAAGCTCTTCGTGCCCGACCGCTACGTGCAGTATCCCCTGAACCTGCTCATCGCCCTGCTGCTGGCGTCGTGCCTGGCAGGCGCCGTCCTGCGCATCGGGCTTTCGCGAACGGCCTGCGCCGGTCTCGTGCTGGCCGCGTGCCTGGCCGGAGGCGTCCGGCTCAAGGGGGTGGCCCTCTACGACTACTCGGCCCAGGCCCCGCTTTACGCCGCAGTCGAGGCTGCAACGCCCAAGAGCGCCCTGCTGGCCGGACTCCCGGACCTGATGGACAACGTGATGACCTTCTCCAGGCGCAACGCCCTGGCCACTTTCGAGCTGGCCCACCCCTGGAGCAGGGGCTACTGGGAGCGCTACCGCCCGCGCCTGGAGGCCGTCCTCAAGGCGTATTACGCCCAGGATCCAGCCGACGTGCGCGCCCTGGCGCGCGACTGGGGCGTGGACTTCCTGGTGGTGCAGGAAGCCCACTTCACGCCTGGGTTCCTTTCCGGAAGCCCCGTCTTCGAGCCCTTCGGCGCGTCCGTGCGCGAGGCCGTGCGCGGCCGCAACACCTTCGCCCTGCTGGACAAGTCCCTCTTCCCGCGCATCCCCCTTGCCCCCGGAGCCTTCCTGGTGGACGTGCGCCCCGCCGGGCGGGGTTGAGGGAACGGCGCAACTCGTGTAGAATCAAGGAAATCCATGTCCAAGAGATCGCTTTCCATCATCATTCCGCTCTTCAACGAGGAAGACAACGTCCACCCGCTGCACGCCCGGCTCCTCCCCGTGCTGGACGCCATGGGCCACGTCTACGAGATCATTCTGGTGGACGACGGCTCAACCGACGCCACAGCCCAGCGCCTCCACGAGATCGCCCAGGCCGACTCCCGCGTGCACGTCATCCATCTGCGCCGCAACTTCGGACAGACGGCGGCCATGATGGCAGGCATCGACGCCGCCAACGGGGACATCCTCATCCCCATGGACGGCGACCTCCAGAACGACCCCGGCGACATCCCCAAACTGCTGGCCAAGCTCGACGAGGGTTACGACGTGGTCTCCGGCTGGCGCAAGGACCGCCAGGACCACCCCCTCAAACGCAATTTCCCCAGCCGCGTGGCCAACTTCCTCATCTCGCGCATCTCAGGCGTGCACCTGCACGACTACGGCTGCTCCCTCAAGGCCTACCGCAAGGAGATCATCAAGGGCGTGAAGCTCTACGGCGAGATGCACCGCTTCATCCCCATCTACGCGTGCTGGCAGGGGGCCAAGGTCACCGAGGTGAGCGTCACCCACCACCCCAGGATGCACGGGGTCTCCAAGTACGGCTTCGAGCGCACCGTCAAGGTGATCCTCGACCTCATCGTCGTGAAGTTCCTGGACAAATTCGCCCAGAAACCCATGTACCTCTTCGGCGGCTTCGGGCTGGTCTCCCTGGGCGTCTCCTTCCTGATGTTCCTGGCCATGCTCTACCTGAAGTTCTGCGCGGGCAAGAGCTTCATCGAGACGCCGCTCCCCCTGGCCGTCGTGCTCTTCTTCCTCATGGGGTTCATGTCCATCTTCATGGGCCTCATCTCGGAGATCCTCATGCGCACCTACCATGAGTCCCAGGACAAGCCGACCTACATCGTGGACAGGACCCAGAACTGCCCCGGCGGGGATTGACGCCCCATGTGCGGCATCTGCGGGTTCGCCGGGGCCGGGACCCCGGAGCAACTGGAAGCGATGAACGCCCGCCTGGCCCACAGGGGACCCGACGGCCAGGGCGTCCACCACCACCCGGAACAGGGCGTGCGCCTGGCGCACCGCCGCTTGGCCATCGTGGACCTGAGCGACGGCGCGCAGCCCATGCTTTCCGCCGAGGGCGACCTTGCCGTCACCTTCAACGGCGAAATCTACAACCACCTGGAACTGCGCCGCGATCTGGAGGCCAGGGGCCACCGCTTCCGCACGCATCACAGCGACACGGAGACCCTCCTGCACGGCTGGCGCGAATGGGGGCCGGGCCTCCAGGAGCGCATGAGCGGCATGTGGGCCTTCGTGCTCCACGACGCCCG
This sequence comes from Fundidesulfovibrio sp., assembly GCF_058402725.1. Lineage (NCBI taxonomy): Bacteria > Pseudomonadati > Thermodesulfobacteriota > Desulfovibrionia > Desulfovibrionales > Desulfovibrionaceae > Fundidesulfovibrio > Fundidesulfovibrio sp. Next base: position 38,206 of record NZ_JBZVFJ010000014.1, read on the forward strand.
CAAGCGCCTGCTCTTCGCCAGCCGCGACCGTTTCGGCAAGAAGCCCCTCTACTACCACCTGCGCCCGGGTTTCTTCGCCTTCGCCTCGGAGCTTTCGGCCCTGGCCGCTCATCCTGGCGTGCCCACGTCGCCCTCCCTCCCGGCCCTGCGCAAATACTTCGCCCACGGTTTCATCCCGGCCCCCAACAGCCTCCTGGAGGGCGTGCGCAAACTCCCGGGCGGCCACAGCCTCACCGTGGACCTGAACGACTTCTCCTCCCGGCTCCACCGCTGGTGGGCCTTCACCGTGGAGCCCGACGAGGACCTGGCCCGACGCCCCGAGGCCGAACTGGCCGAGGCCCTGCGCGAAGCCCTGGACCGGGCCGTGTCGCGCAGACTCATGAGCGACGTGCCCCTGGGCGTGTTCCTCTCCGGAGGCGTGGACTCCACCTCCGTCACGGCTCTGGCCGTCCGGCGCGTGCCGGATCTGCGCACCTTCTCCGTAGGCTTCGAGGAGGCCTCCTTCGACGAGTCCCTGCACAGCCGCAACGCCGCCTCCCACTACGGCACGCGCCACCTCCAGCGCACCCTGAGCATCTCCCAGGCCCTGAGCATCCTGCCCGGCCTGGCCTCGCGCCTGGACGAACCCCTGGGCGACAGCTCCATCCTGCCCACCTACCTGCTCAGCCGCGAGACGCGTCCCCACGTCACCGTGGCCCTGGGCGGCGACGGCGCGGACGAGCTCTTCGCGGGCTACGAAACCTTCAAGGCCCTGCGCGCCGCCGAGCGCTTCCATGCCCTGTGCCCCAAACCCGTGCACCGGGCGCTCACGGCCATGGCCGCCCGCCTGCCGGTGAGCCACGGATACATGACCCTCGGCTTCAAGGCCCTGCGCTTCTTTGCGGGACTCGAACACCCCATGCGCCTGTGGAACCCCGTCTGGATGGGTCCCGCCGGGCCGGACCTGCTGGCCGAACTCTTCGGGGCCCCCGCGGACCCCGAGGAGGTGTACTCCGAAGCCATCGCCGCCTGGGACGAGACCGGCCCCAAGGACTTCACGGACAAGACCCTCGAATTCTACACCCGTTTCTACCTCCAGGACGCCATCCTGGCCAAGGTGGACCGCGCCAGCATGCTCAATTCCCTGGAGGTGCGCGCCCCCTACCTGGACCCCGAGGTGGCCGACCTGGCCCGGCGCATCCCGCACCGGCTCAAGTTCCGCCAGGGCCGGGGCAAGCACATCCTGCGCAAGGCCCTGGAGCCCCTGGTGCCGCGCTGGGTGCTCGCGCGGCGCAAGCAGGGCTTCGCCGCGCCCCTGGGCAAGTGGTTCCACGAGGGCAGGCTCACCCTGGAAGGCAGCGTCTTCCCGGCGGGCGTCTCCCCCGAGGCTGCCATGGCCCTGGAGAGGGAGCACCGCGAAGGCCGCGCCGACCGCCGCCTGGCCCTGTGGTGCCTCTGGGCTCTCGGCCACTGGCGTCCCGAAGGCCCCGCGTGATCTGGTCCAATCTGGAATACGTGACCCTGCGCCTGATCCGGCGTTTCCTCTTCTCCGGCCAGGCCCTGGACCGCCTGGGGGGGTGGATGCCCTACTGGCGCGTGAACCAGGGCCGCCTGGACCCCTCGCCCATCGTGGACGCCTACGAGCGCCTGGCCCTCAAGGCGGGCATCGCGATCGACGGATGCCGCGCGGTGGAACTGGGATGCGGCGCGGCCAACGGCACTGGCCACGAGTGGACGGCCCGCTTCGGCGGTTCCTGGACGGGCGTGGAGCCCTTCGCCCTCTTCGACGCCGCCCTGGACGCAACGCTCCAGGCCCAGGCGCGGGCCCGCCACCCCTACGGCCTCTCGGGCGGCGTGTCCCGCGTGCGCGACCTCGCACTGTTGCCGGACGCAGGCGCGGACCTCATCGTCTCCAACTCGGTGCTCGAGCACGTGCGCCGTCCGCCGGAGGTGTTCCGCCACTGCTTCCGGGTGCTCGCGCCCGGCGGGGCCATGCTGCACAGGGTGGACTACCGCGACCACTTCTTCAAATATCCCTTTCAGTTCCTCACGTTCTC